>NZ_JAPVZD010000003.1:0-143979 GCF_041432215.1 Streptococcus sp. 27098_8_70 | reverse complement strand
TTTTATTTAACGCGGGAAGTAGCTCAGCTTGGTAGAGTACTTGGTTTGGGACCAAGGTGTCGCAGGTTCGAATCCTGTCTTCCCGATTCATGGCGGTGTAGCTCAGCTGGCTAGAGCGTCCGGTTCATACCCGGGAGGTCGGGGGTTCGATCCCCTTCGCCGCTATATTGATCTTGTCGGACCTTTAGCTCAGCTGGTTAGAGCTCTCGGCTCATAACCGAGTGGTCGTAGGTTCAAGTCCTACAAGGTCCATTGTAAATAATGGAGGATTACCCAAGTCCGGCTGAAGGGAACGGTCTTGAAAACCGTCAGGCGTGTAAAAGCGTGCGTGGGTTCGAATCCCACATCCTCCTTTTTATATTAACGCGGGATGGAGCAGCTCGGTAGCTCGTCGGGCTCATAACCCGAAGGTCGTAGGTTCAAATCCTGCTCCCGCAATTTGGCTCGGTAGCTCAGTTGGTAGAGCAATGGATTGAAGCTCCATGTGTCGGCGGTTCGATTCCGTCTCGCGCCATATTTTATTTTACTAAGCGGGTGTAGTTTAGTGGTAAAACTACAGCCTTCCAAGCTGTTGTCGCGAGTTCGATTCTCGTCACCCGCTTTGAACGAAAGTTCATACCAAGTTTTTGAACTTGGGCGCGTAGCTCAGGTGGTTAGAGCGCACGCCTGATAAGCGTGAGGTCGGTGGTTCGAGTCCACTCGTGCCCATTAATAGGAGAATTACTCAAGAGGCTGAAGAGGACGGTTTGCTAAATCGTTAGGTCGGGTAACCGGCGCGGGGGTTCGAATCCCCCATTCTCCGTACGTTGAGAGTTGCTAGGCTCTTTTTTTGTATGTAAATCCCCCTTCTATATCATTAAAAGGGGGATTTGTTTATTACCAACTTGTTAGTGATATTTCTCCGCTATTTAGCCAGATAGTGTGTTTATCTTCAAGTTCGACTTGAAGTTGGCCGGATTCTGAGATTTCTTTTGCAAGCCCTTTTTTCAATTTTCCATCTAGCTGGAAGGTAACTTCTTTTCCAAGTACGATTGATCTTTCTTTATAGATATAAAGTAGCTCATCTGAATCCGTATTGTAGAAACAATTCCATATTTCGCTGATGAACTCATTACGACTAATTGGTGCAGCTGGCTTAAATAGGCTACCTGCTTTTTCTTTTAGGTCTTCTGGGAAGTCTTCGACAGAAAAATTTATACCAAGTCCGATAATGACGTCTGTAACCAAGCCTGTCTCAACTGATGTCATCGCTTCGGTGAGGATTCCTGCTATTTTTTTATTTTTGAAGTAGATGTCATTTACCCATTTGATATCTACTTCTATCATAGTTAGATTTTTAATGGCTTTGCAGACTGCAGCTGCCACAAGAAGAGTATAGGATGGGAGTTTTTCATAGGGAAGGTTTGGTTGAATATGCAGAGACATATAGATCCCGCCCTGAGATGGAGAATAGTAGGGGCGCTGAAAGCGGCCACGACCTGCTGTTTGACAGGTTGAAAGATAGAGTGTGTTTCCTTGGTTTCCAGCCTCAATCCCTTCTTTTGCATCTGTTTGGGTTGATTTGGTCTCAGGTTTGTAGCGAATGGTTAAGTTGGTGTTCTTTTGAATTAAATCAGGTAATATCAGATCGCCTTGAATAAGCTTGTATCCTCTATTTTTGATACTGTTAATTTCTAGGCCTTCTTGTTGAAGACGTTGGATCGCTTTCCATATAGATGTACGGCTTAAATTCAGTTCTTCTCCGATTTTTTCTCCGCTAACATAATCGTTTTCTCTAGCTAATATTTGGTAGACTAGTTGGTGTGATTTCATTGATTTTCCTTTCTAGCTGAGAGGGAATGAGAGTATTCTTTTCGAGTTTGACTAGGTGTTTTATGAAAAAACTGTTTGTAGGCTTTTGAGAAATGTAGTGGGTCTGAAAAACCTACAGAATATGCAATGACTTTGATCGTTTCATTTGTGTGTTCTAGTAACTGTTGCGCACGCTTCATTCGAACGAAAAGTAAATACTCTTTTGGAGAGAGTTGGTGAAATTCTTTAAACACACTAGTTAAGTAACTTCTATGAACCGATAGCTCTTTAGCTAAATCTTGAATGGTGAGCGATCGTGGATAGTGACTATCAATTAATTGTTTGCAGTCAAGATAGAGCTGGTGGGTTGATGAAATATTCTCTTTTTTCTGATTTGGAGCAATCGTTCCTAGATGAAACATCAGTTCATGGAGTTGTCCCATAATGTGGAGTTGAGCCAATTCATTTGATTTTGTAATCTGAGCGAAGCGGACAATATCTGAGATGAGTTTTGCAGTTGTCTGTGTATGACAGTTATTTGACTGGGTGAGGTAGGATTGGTCAGAAATTTGAGATAGAGCAAAGTAGTCAGGTGCCCTCCCTCCAGTGATCCCCAACCAGTAGTAAGCCCAAGGATCCTGGCTATCTGCTTGATAGAATGTTAATTCATCTGGTTTTAGTAAAAAGAAATCTCCTGCCTTTAAATCAACAATTTTCCCCTTATAATGGAATTGACCTTTTCCTTTAGTAATGTAATGGAGTACATAGGTATCTCGAATAGCTGGGCCAAAAGAGTAGTTAGGCGTGCATTCTTCATAACCGTAGAAGCTAAGAGAAAGATCAATTGTTCCAGTCTGGTATTCTGAAAAAACGAGCATGGGTCACCTCCTACCTAACATTTTACCATACTTTGTATACATTTCTCTATTTTAGAAAGCGCTTTTATGTGCTAAAATTTTATCAAGAAATGGATGAGGTACAATTTATGGGAGTTCGAATAGAGAATAATCTATTTTACGTTGAGAGTAAAGGTTTAAGCTTGATTATTGAAAATAGGGATGGGTTCTTATTATTAAAACATTTAGGAAAGACTATTAAGAACTATAGAGGGGCTAATAGTGTTTACGAACGCGATCATGCTTTTTCTGCTAATCCCATAGCTACTAATCGAACCTTTAGTTTGGATACGCAACGTCAGATTTTTGGACAACATGGTTTGGGTGACTTTAGAAAACCAACTTTACAGGTTCAACATGATGCAACTGAAGTAACAGACTTTCGATTTGTAGAAGCAAAGATTTTAAAAGGTCAGAATGGTCCACAGGGCTTACCTTCTCCTCACAGCATGGATGCTACAGAGACGCTTGCCTTGATTTTAAAAGATTCTAAGGCTCAACTTAGTCTGACTTTGTATTATACAGCTTTTGATAATGATGCGACAATTGCTAGTTACAGCAAATTGGAAAATAATAGCAATCAGGAAGTTGTCATTTATAAGGAATTTTCTTTTATGGCTGATTTTCCTGCTGCAGCTTACGAAATAGTAACTCTGCAGGGAGCTTATGCTCGTGAAAAGACTGTCCGACGGCAACAGGTAGAGCAAGGAATCTTTTCGATTAGTTCGAACCGTGGAGCTTCTGGGCATGCTCAAACACCTGCTCTTATATTATGTGATCAAGGAGTTACAGAGGATGCTGGGAATGTGTTTGCTCTACAACTGATGTATAGTGGAAACTTCGAAGCTATTGTTCAAAAGAATCAACTGAATGAAGTTCGGGTGGCTATTGGCATTAATCCAGAAAACTTTTCTTGGAAGTTAGATCCTGAGGAAAATTTTGAAACACCGGTAGCTTTAGTGACTTATTCAGATAAGGGATTAACTGGTATTAGTCATGAAAGTCAGAATTTTGTACTTAAGCACATTATGCCAAATAACTTTTCTAAAAAAGAGCGTCCAATTCTAATCAATAACTGGGAAGCTACCTACTTTGACTTTCAGAGAGAAAAACTGTTAGAACTAGCTGATGAAGCTAAGAAAGTTGGAATAGAACTTTTTGTATTAGATGATGGGTGGTTTGGTAATCGCTTTGATGATAATCGTGCTTTAGGTGATTGGGTTGTGAATGAGGAAAAACTGGGTGGAAGTCTTGAAAGTCTGATTTCAGCGATCCATGAAAGAGGTTTGCAGTTTGGGCTTTGGTTAGAACCTGAGATGATTTCTGTTGATAGCGACTTGTATCGTAAACATCCTGACTGGGCTATTCAGGTTCCAGGATATAATCATACTTACTCTCGAAATCAATTGGTACTTAATCTTGCCAATCATCAGGTAGTAGAATATCTGAAAAATGTTTTAGATGAACTCCTCTCTCATCATAAAATTGACTACATCAAATGGGATATGAACCGCAATATCACTAATCTGGGGAATGGTTCAGTTTATCTGGAAACCCAGATGCAGTCTCATCAGTACATGCTGGGGCTTTATGAACTCGTTTCTTATCTGACAGAGAAGCATAGCCATATTCTCTTTGAGTCCTGCTCTGGTGGCGGTGGCAGAAATGATCTTGGTATGATGCGTTATTTCCCACAAGTCTGGGCTAGTGATAATACTGATGCTATTGCACGTTTACCAATTCAATACGGCTCATCCTATCTCTATCCAACCATTTCTATGGGGGCTCATGTGTCAGCAGTACCAAATCATCAGATGGGACGAATGACACCATTGGAAACTCGTGGTCATGTGGCAATGATGGGAAATCTGGGTTATGAGCTTGATTTGACAAGTTTATCTGATGAAGAGAAGGCTGAGATTGCTAATCAGGTGATCTTGTATAAAGAATTGCGACCAGTAGTCCAGTTGGGAAACCAGTATAGGTTAATCAATCCCGATGCTGAATCCAATGAAGCAGCTGTGCAATTTAACTATGGAAATCAGACGATCGTAACCTACGTCCGAGTCCTATCAGTTGTGGAAACAATGGAAACCACCTTGAAACTGAAAGACTTAGAAGTGGAAGGGCTTTATGAGCTGGAAGGGACAAACATTGTTTACTCGGGTGCAGAGCTCATGTATGCAGGTTTAACTGTTTCCCTATCGCCAGGAGATTTTTTGAGTAGACAGTATAAATTCAAAAGACTATAATAAAAGCGTATAAATTTATCAAGGAGGCATTCCAATGAAATGGTATAAGAAAGCAGGTTTTCTTTTAGTAGCTGGGGCAAGTTTACTAGGCCTAGTGGCTTGTGGTCAGAACAATCAATCAACTGATGGCAAGGTAACGATTGAGTTTTTTAACCAGAAGACCGAGATGGCAGATACCTTGCAAAAGATAGTGGATGATTTTGAAAAGGAACACCCTAATATTGATGTGAAGCTGACTACAGTACCTTCAGCTGGAATTGTTCTAAAGACTCGTATTTTATCAGGAGATGTTCCAGATATTATTAATATCTATCCTCAAAATATGGATTTTCAGGAGTGGGCGAAGGCAGGTTATTTTGCAGATATGACAGGAAAACCCTATCTTGAGAACATCAAGAATGACTATGCTGAAAAGTATGCAATCAATAACAAGATTTATAGTGTGCCATTAACAGCCAACCTTTATGGAATCTATTACAATAAAACGAAGTTTAAAGAATTAGGACTTGAGGAACCGAAGACTTTTAAAGAGTTTCAAGAGATTGTTAAAAAGATAAAAGATAGTGGGAATTCTCCGTTTGCGGTTGCAGGCAATGAAGGCTGGACATTGAATGGTTACCACCAACTTTCTCTCATTACTCTTACAGGTAGTGGAGACGCGGCTAATAACTACCTTCGCTTTTCAAAACCAAACGCAATCTCTGCAGATGATGCTATTTTAAAAGCAGATGCAGAACGACTCGATTTATTAGCAGATAATGCTCAAGATGGTTGGCGTGGTGCCTCTTATAATGACGCGGTGGTAGCATTTTCGAGTGGAAAAGCCTTGATGATGCCACAAGGATCATGGGCATTAGCCGCAATTAATCAACAGGATCCAAAATTTGAGGTGGGGATGTTTGCCTTCCCAGGCGAAGAAGTAGGAAAAGAAGTCACTGTTGGTGCAGGGGACATGGCATTATCAACTTCAGCTACTACCAAATATCCGAAAGAAACCGAAGAATTTATCAGCTATATGACTAGTCCAAAAGCTATGCAGTCATACTATGATGTAGATGGATCACCAGTTGCGGTGAAAGGCATACAGGAAAAAGAAGACTCAGCGCTTACAGAGATTTCTAAACTGGCATTTACGGACAAACATTATGTTTGGTTGGGTCAACACTGGAATTCTGAAGAAGACTTTTTTAATCTAAGTGCAGGTTACTTGATGGATAAAAATCTGAAAAATATGGCAAACAATCTCAATGCTTTCTTTAATCCAATGAAGGCAGATTTGGACTAGAATAGGAGTTAAGATGATATGGCTATTCGAAAATTTTTAAATAAATACTGGGGTTGGACATTTTTGCTTATCCCGCTTGCTTTACAAGCTATCTTCTTTTACTTTCCAATGGTACAAGGTGCTTTCTATAGTTTGACTAACTGGACTGGATTGACCTATAATTATAAATTTGTTGGTTTGAATAACTACAAATTGCTGATGATTGATGGGAAATTCTTCACAGCCATAGCCTTTACTTTGATTTTAACTCTGGCATTGATTATTGGAGATATTACGATTGGGATGGTTGTGGCACGAGCCTTAAATTCTAAGATGAAGGGGCAGACCTTCTTTAGAGCTTGGTTCTTTTTCCCGGCTGTTTTGTCTGGTTTGACAGTTTCCTTGATTTTTAAACAATTCTTCAACTATGGGCTTCCAACGATTGGAAAAATTTTAGGAATTAGCTTTTTACAAGAGAGTCTATTGGGGACACCAGTCGGAGCGGTAGTGGCAACTATTTTTGTTCTTCTATGGCAAGGAGTAGCAATGCCAATCATTCTCTTTCTTGCTGGTCTTCAGAGTATTCCAAATGATATTTTAGAGGCAGCATCAATTGATGGTGCAACCAGTAAACAAACCTTTTGGAAGATTGAATTGCCCTATTTATTGCCAACGATCTCTATGGTTTTTATCTTGGCTCTTAAGTCCGGTTTGACAGCCTTTGACCAGATTTTTGCATTGACGAGTGGTGGTCCAAATAATGCTACAACGTCTCTTGGACTTTTAGTCTACAACTATGCTTTCAAGAGTAATCAATATGGATATGCGAATGCAATTGCCTTGATTTTATTCTTAATTATTGGAATTGTTTCTCTTATACAAATCAAGCTATCAAAAAAATTTGAAATCTAATAGAGGAGTCCTACACATGAAAAAAGAAGAAAAATTGAATCAGTTTTGGAAATACGTCCTCTTGATAGTCGGTGGTATTCTTATACTTGTTCCTTTGTTGGTAACGGTATTTAGTTCTTTCAAGACAACTAAGGATATCATGAATCATTTCTTTAGTTTGCCCAATCCTTTTACCTTAAGTAATTATGAACGATTAATTTCGGACGGAATTGGAGGCTATTTCTGGAATTCAGCAGTTATTACGGTGTTATCATTGATTGTAGTAGCTTTCTTTATACCAGCTGCAGCTTATTCCATTGCTCGAAATATGTCCAAGAAAAAAGCCTTTGCCATTATGTATTCGCTCTTGATCTTAGGGATATTTGTTCCATTTCAGGTGATTATGATTCCTATCACAGTTATGATGAGTAAACTCGGCCTAGCAAATATGTGGGGGCTAGTAATACTCTACCTAACTTATGCTATTCCACAGACTCTCTTCTTGTATGTTGGTTATATAAAAATCAGTGTACCAGATAGTTTGGACGAAGCTGCGGAAATTGATGGGGCTGATCGTTTTACAATTTATCGTCGAATCATTTTTCCAATGTTGAAGCCCATGCATGCGACAACTTTGATTATCAATGCTCTCTGGTTCTGGAATGACTTTATGTTGCCACTCTTGATTCTGAATAAGGATTCCAAGATGTGGACTTTACCTCTCTTCCAATACAACTACCAAGGTCAGTACTTCAATGACTATGGTCCAAGTTTTGCATCTTATATTGTGGGAATTGTAACGATAACCATTGTCTACCTCATCTTCCAAAAACATATCATTTCAGGAATGAGTAACGGGGCAGTGAAGTAAGAAAGTGCTTAGGGAATTTATAATTCCATACATAGAGGAACAGTTCAGCTTGTTTACAATTCTATGTAGAAAAAAGAAAGTAGTACTTAGTTGCTTGCAGTCTATAGTAGTACGAGTTCAATATGAACAAAAACCTAAAAATATCTTTCATTTACGAAGCCAGGTCATATAAGACTTGGCTTTCATCAGAAAAAGGAGACCATCTATGACCATTCAAAATAAAACCATGTTGATTACTTACTCAGATAGTCTTGGAAATAACCTTAAAGACTTGTATGAGAATTTGGAAGAACATTTTGGCGATGCTATTGGGGGAGTTCACCTTCTACCATTTTTCCCGTCAACAGGAGATCGTGGATTTGCACCAGTTGACTATGATGAAGTGGATCCAGCGTTTGGTGATTGGGAGGATGTTAAGCGTTTAGGTGAGAAATATTATCTTATGTTTGACTTTATGATTAACCATATTTCTCGTCAATCTAAGTATTATAAGGACTATCAAGAAAAACATGAAGCTAGTGAATTCAAAGATCTCTTTTTAAACTGGGACAAGTTTTGGCCGGAAAATCGTCCGACACAAGCTGATGTAGATTTAATTTACAAGCGTAAGGATCGTGCACCAAAGCAAGAAATTCTTTTTGCAGATGGTTCAGTAGAACATTTGTGGAATACCTTTGGTGAAGAGCAGATTGATCTTGATGTGACCAAAGAAGTAACGATGGCATTCATCCGTAAGACGATTCAACATCTAGCAGGTAACGGGTGTGATTTGATTCGCCTAGATGCCTTTGCTTATGCAGTGAAGAAATTGGATACCAATGATTTCTTTGTGGAACCAGATATTTGGAATTTATTGGACAAAGTTCGAGATATCGCTGCTGAGTATGGGACAGAGCTCTTACCTGAGATTCATGAACACTATTCGATTCAGTTTAAAATAGCGGACCATGATTACTATGTTTACGATTTTGCCCTTCCAATGGTGACCCTTTATACTCTTTACAGTTCTAGAACAGAGCGCTTGGCTAAGTGGTTAAAGATGAGCCCGATGAAGCAATTTACGACACTAGATACCCATGATGGAATTGGAGTGGTGGATGTCAAGGATATCCTGACTGATGAGGAAATTGACTATGCTTCAAATGAGCTCTATAAGGTTGGAGCGAATGTCAAACGTAAGTACTCTAGTGCAGAGTATAATAATCTAGATATCTACCAAATCAATTCAACCTACTATTCTGCGCTTGGAGATGATGATGTCAAGTACTTCCTCGCTCGTCTGATTCAAGCTTTTGCTCCAGGCATTCCTCAGGTTTACTATGTGGGTCTATTAGCAGGAAAAAATGACTTGAAATTATTAGAAGAAACCAAAGAAGGTCGAAATATTAATCGTCATTACTATAGCAATGAGGAAATAGCAGAAGAAGTTCAACGTCCTGTGGTGAAGTCCCTTCTCAATCTATTTTCTTTCCGTAATCGGTCAGAGGCCTTTGACCTAGAAGGGACTATTGACATTGAAACACCAACAGCTCACA
This sequence comes from Streptococcus sp. 27098_8_70, assembly GCF_041432215.1. GTDB lineage: Bacteria > Bacillota > Bacilli > Lactobacillales > Streptococcaceae > Streptococcus > Streptococcus oralis_CP. The sequence goes on along the minus strand of NZ_JAPVZD010000003.1, from coordinate 134,479 downwards.
GCATTGTAATCAAACGTCAAAATAAAGACAAGTCCGTAACAGCAGTAGCAGAAATTGATTTGCAAAGTCAGACCTATCAAGTAGTGGAAAACGGTAGAAACATTCAGTTCTAGTGCCATATTAATGAAAGATTTTTTTTGTGGCGAAAACGTGTTCATTGTTCCCAAATGACGGAAAAAATGGTAGAATATAAAGATAGTTTAGCATTTATCTTCTGGAGAAATCCAGAACAGAAAGGATCCGTTTTGAAATCAATTGGATTACTGGATAAGATAAGAGGGCTTTCGAAAAAAGATTTCTTTTTGTATCTGATGATCATGAGTATCTTTTTACCTTTTTATTTGTTCTTATCACTCTTTGCTTTATATTTGATAGGTTTACTTGTTACTGGGGAGATGAAGGGAATTATCAAAGGATTAGCCAAACATCCTGTACTTCTCTTTTTTATTGCCTACAGTAGTGTCATTTCCATCGTCGCCAAGAACTGGCTTGGTCTAGCAGCATCTTTCCTGATGCTCCTATTTCTTATTTTCTTTAGTTTTTACCAGAAGCGTCTGACGCATGCTTTCTTTCGACTGATACTCCAGACGGTTTTGTTTGGTAGTGTTGTCTCTGCCGCTTTTGCTACTTTGGAGCATTTCCAAATTGTAAAGAAATTTAACTATGCCTTTCTTTCGCCCAATATGCAGGTATGGCATCAGAATCGGGCAGAAGTGACCTTTTTTAATCCTAATTACTATGGAATTATTTGTTGTTTCTGTATCATGATTGCCTTCTATCTCTTTACAACGACCAAGTTGAATTGGTTGAAGGTATTCTGTGTGATTGCAGGCTTTGTTAATCTCTTTGGATTGAACTTTACGCAAAATCGAACTGCCTTTCCTGCTATTATCGCTGGAGCCATCATTTATCTCTTTACAACCATTAAAAACTGGAAGGCCTTTTGGCTTAGTATCGGGGTCTTTGCGATTGGCTTGAGTTTCCTTTTTTCTAGTGATTTGGGAGTTCGGATGGGGACTTTAGATTCCTCTATGGAAGAACGCATTTCTATCTGGGATGCTGGGATGGCCTTGTTTAAGCAAAATCCTTTTTGGGGGGAGGGGCCATTGACCTATATGCACTCTTATCCTCGGATAAATGCTCCTTATCATGAACATGCTCACAGCCTTTATATTGATACGATTCTGAGTTACGGAATTGTGGGAACCATTTTATTAGCTTTGTCTTCTGTTGCTCCTGTTCGTTTGATGATGGATATGAGTCAGGAGTCGGGGAAACGTCCAATTATCGGTCTTTATCTATCTTTCCTTACAGTGGTTGCTGTGCATGGAATCTTTGACTTGGCCCTTTTCTGGATTCAGTCAGGCTTCATTTTCTTGTTAGTTATGTGCAGTATTCCATTGGAGCGTCGAACTTTGGTATCAGACATGACGGATTAAGTTTATAAGATTGAAATCTTCTACCTTGAGTAGGAGATTTTTTACTGAGAAAAATTAGTTCTAAGTCGAAATAGTTGACAATTGGAATAATAAGTATTATAATATTTTTTATTCGTATCGATATAGAAATAAATTGGAGGTTTCATGAAATATTGTCATTTGGTAGCCCATCATATTCGTTTGTTGAATGGGCGGATTTTTCAAAAGTTACTGAGACAAGACCCTGACTCTCTTTATCGGAGTGAGCAGGGAAAGATTTTAGCGGTTTTATGGAATAGTAAGACGGGCTGTGCAACTGCGACAGATATTGCGCTTGCGACTGGGCTTGCTAATAATACGTTGACGACTATGATAAAAAAGTTAGAGGAGCAAAATCTTATAACTGTCAGTCCGTGTGGAGAAGATAAGCGTAAGAAGTATTTAGTTTTAACAGAGTTGGGCAAGTCCCAGAAAGAAGTTGGGCAACGTGTCAGTCAGAGATTGGATACTATCTGTTACAAAGGATTTTCAGAGGAAGAAATTCGTCAGTTTGAAGGTTTTCAAGAAAGAATTTTGGCTAATCTGAAAGAGAAGGAAAATGAGGTTTAGAGTGGGGTAAATTAGTTATTAAAAGGTTGGTAACTTGACCAACCGAGGAAAATTTTAAATTGAGGACAAAGAATGATTGAATACAAAAATGTAGCGCTACGCTATACAGAAAAAGATGTTTTGAGAGATGTCAATTTACAGATTGAGAATGGGGAGTTCATGGTTTTAGTTGGGCCTTCTGGGTCTGGTAAGACGACCATGATCAAGATGATTAACCGTCTTTTGGAACCAACTGATGGAAATATATACATGGATGGTAAGCGCATCAAAGACTATGATGAGCGTGAGCTTCGTCTTTCTACTGGTTATGTTTTACAGGCCATTGCTCTGTTTCCCAATCTAACGGTTGCGGAAAATATTGCCCTCATTCCGGAGATGAAGGGCTGGACTAAGGAAGACATTGCGAAGAAAACAGAAGAGCTTTTGGCTAAAGTTGGTTTACCAGTGGCTGAGTATGGGCATCGTTTACCTAATGAATTATCTGGTGGAGAACAGCAACGGGTCGGTATTGTTCGTGCTATGATTGGTCAGCCTAAGATTCTCCTCATGGATGAGCCCTTTTCGGCTTTGGATGCTATTTCGAGAAAACAGTTGCAGATTCTGACGAAAGAATTGCATAAAGAGTTTGGAATGACAACGATTTTTGTGACCCATGATACGGATGAAGCTTTGAAATTGGCGGACCGTATTGCTGTCTTGCAGGACGGAGAGATTCGTCAGGTGGCGAACCCTGAGACCATTTTAAAAGCTCCTGCAACGGACTTTGTAGCAGATTTGTTTGGAGGTAGTGTTCATGACTAATTTGATATCAACTTTTCAGGATCGTTTTGGTGATTGGGTAACAGCTCTATCTCAACATTTGCAGTTGTCACTTTTGACCTTGTTACTAGCTATTTTTATCGCGATTCCTTTGGCTGTTTATCTTCGTTATCATGAAAAGATGGCGGACTGGGTCTTGCAGATTGCAGGAATTTTCCAGACCATCCCGTCTCTGGCCTTGTTAGGACTCTTTATTCCCTTGATGGGAATTGGGACCTTGCCTGCTTTGACTGCTCTGGTGATTTATGCGATTTTCCCGATTTTGCAAAATACCATCACGGGGCTGAAGGGAATTGATCCAAGTCTGCAAGAGGCTGGGATTGCCTTTGGGATGACCAGGTGGGAGCGTCTCAAGAAGTTTGAAATTCCACTTGCCATGCCTGTCATTATGTCTGGGATTCGGACGGCAGCGGTTTTGATTATCGGTACGGCGACCTTGGCTGCCTTGATTGGTGCAGGGGGACTGGGTTCCTTTATCCTTTTGGGAATTGACCGCAATAATACCAGTCTGATTTTGATTGGGGCCCTTTCTTCTGCAGTGCTTGCTATTGCCTTTAACTTCCTACTAAAAGTGATGGAAAAAGCAAAATTGCGGACGATTTTCTCTGGTTTTGCCTTGGTGACCATATTGCTCGGTCTGTCTTATAGTCCAGCCCTCTTAGCTCAAAAAGAGAAAGAAAACTTGGTGATTGCTGGAAAATTGGGACCAGAACCCGAAATTTTGGCCAATATGTATAAGCTGCTGATTGAAGAAAATACCAGTATGACTGCGACTGTTAAGCCGAATTTTGGGAAAACAAGCTTCCTCTATGAAGCTTTGAAAAAAGGGGATATTGATATCTATCCTGAATTTACTGGTACAGTGACTGAAAGTTTGCTTCAACCAGCACCTAAAGTGGGGCATGAGCCAGAACAGGTTTATCAGGTGGCGCGTGATGGCATTGCCAAACAAGATCATCTAGCCTATCTCAAACCTATGTCTTATCAAAATACCTACGCTGTAGCTGTTCCGAAGAAAATTGCTAAAGAATATGGCTTGAAGACCATTTCGGACTTGAAAAAAGTGGAAGGCCAGTTGAAGGCAGGCTTTACACTCGAATTTAATGACCGTGAAGATGGCAATAAGGGCTTGCAATCAATGTATGGTCTCAATCTCAACGTAGCGACCATGGAGCCAGCTCTTCGCTATCAGGCAATTCAGTCAGGCGATATTCAAATCACAGATGCCTATTCGACAGATGCAGAATTGGCGCGTTATGATTTACAGGTCTTGGAAGATGACAAGCAACTCTTTCCACCTTATCAAGGGGCACCACTCATGAAAGAAGCTCTTCTCAAGAAACATCCTGAGTTGGAGACAGTTCTCAATAAATTGGCTGGTAAAATCACGGAAAGCCAGATGAGCCAGCTCAACTACCAAGTCGGTGTTGAAGGCAAGTCAGCAGAACAAGTAGCCAAAGAATTTCTACAAGAACAAGGTTTGTTGAAGAAATAGCTTGAGAATAGCAAACTCAACTTTGGCTAAACGACCATATAAAAAAATGCTCAGACAATCTTGTCTGGGCTTTTTTGATATTAGAGTTACTAAATGTCATTTAAAATGGAAAATAATACTCAATGAAAATCAAAGAGCAAACTAGGAAGCTAGCCGCAGGTTGCTCAAAGTACAGCTTTGAGGTTGTAGATAGAACTGACGAAGTCAGTAACATATATACGGTAAGGCGACGCTTACGTAGTTTGAATTTGATTTTCGAAGAGTATAAGAGGAAATTTTCAGGATTTTCTAGATTTTTACTGTAAATACACTTGACTATTCACAAAATAGGTGTATAATGTGTTGTGAACTACTTAACAAATAAAGATTTCCAGCTCATGTCGACTAAGGATGGAAATCTTGTGTATAGACAGTTCAGTAGATATATAATAGAGCGTTGCGTCCGAAAGTCTATCCAGACACGGCTCTTTAAAAACAAAAGGAGAAAATATGACGACTTATTTGTAAACAAAACTCAAGAATATCAAAATTACTCTTGGTGAAATGTCTGGCGGTTACCGCCGTATGGTTGCTGCTATGGCTGATTTAGGATTTTCAGGAACTATGAAGGCTATCTGGAATGACCTCTTTGCCAATCGTAGTTTTTCCCAGTGGCTTTACCTGCTAGTTTTAGGAAGTTTTCCAATCTGGCTTGAGTTGATTTATGAACACCGCATTGTTGACTGGGTTGGGATGATTTGTAGCCTGACTGGAATTATCTGTGTCATCTTTGTATCAGAAGGTCGAGCAAGTAATTACCTTTTTGGTTTGATTAACTCTGTCATTTACCTTATCTTGGCTTTGCAGAAAGGCTTCTATGGTGAGGTTTTAACAACTCTCTATTTTACAATTATGCAGCCAATTGGTCTCTTGGTTTGGATTTATCAAGCCCAGTTTAAGAAAGAACAACAAGAGTTTGTCGCACGTAAACTAGACGGCAAGGGTTGGACAAAGTATCTTTCTATTAGTGTTCTTTGGTGGTTGGCCTTTGGGTTTATTTATCAGTCTATCGGAGCTAATCGTCCCTATCGTGATTCTATCACTGATGCGACCAATGGTGTAGGGCAAATCCTCATGACAGCTGTTTACCGTGAACAGTGGATATTCTGGGCTGCTACTACTGTCTTTTCAATCTATCTCTGGTGGGGAGAAAGCCTGCAAATCCAAGGAAAATACCTGATTTACTTGATCAATAGTCTAGTTGGGTGGTATCAGTGGAGCAAGGCAGCAAAAAGCGCTTAAAAAGTAAAAAAGGATCATCTGATCCTTTTTGTGTTAGAGCAAAATGAATAATACCGTAATGACAATAGCACTCGTTATACGAACGATGTGGTGCGAGATATGTTGCTTTTCTTTCTGTTGGCCGTTCCAGTAGGCTCCATAGCAGACGATACTCGAACCCACAATCCATAGAAGAATGGTTGCAACTGGAACGAAGTAAAAGATGGCTAGAGCCAGAGAGGTGAGGCAACTGCCGACCAAGATGCACGTGTTTCCCAGACTATAGTTCTTTTGTTTCATGGCTGAAAAGGCAGCAGCAAGGTGAAGTAATGAGAATGCGAGAGCTAGTACGATTGTTAGTATTCCTAGAATCATCGAAGTTAACATAGTTGGTTCCTTTCTGAGTTACAGGCTTAGTTATCAAGTGGAGTTGTAGATGAGGTCATCTCTATTACATCAAGGTAAAATCTCACCACTTGGTTTTCGGTATAAGATTTTCCTTTTTTTAGCCACCAAGTTAGGGTCTCGATAAAGTTCGTCACAACAAAATGCTGGAGGTAGGAGGCCGGAATGTTTGGATAGGCCTCTTGTAAGTCATCCGCCACCATGGGATAAACGTGGTGTTCGAGTTCCTTGTGTAGTTGGCGGAGAAAGTAGTCATTTTTGGAAAAAAGGAGACTGGTGACATGGTCCTGGTTTTTCTGAAAATGTAAAAAGATATGAGCGAGGTAGTCCTCGGTAGTAAAGTGTCCTTCCCTTTCAAAGAGATGATGAAAGAGGTAGCGACAGAGTTCATCTAAAAGCAGTTCCTTACTCTCGTAATGACAGTAAAAAGTAGAACGTCCAACATCTGCGAGGTCAATGATATCCTGGACAGTAGTGGCATCATAGCCTTTGTCGTTCAAAAGTTGTAAAAAAGCTTGATAGATGGCTTTTTTAGTCTTGTTGACTCGACGGTCTCTTTTTAGCATATAGACACTTGAGACAAACTGTTCAGAACTGAACAGGACTGACAGTTTGCTTCTATCCTTTCTTTGGATTTTATTAGATAATACAAATGAAAGAAGTATGTATATACCCATTATACCAAAGGAGGGAGAGAAATGAGTTCTAAAACATCTACCTGGTTAGCTTTTTTCTTAAATTTAAGCTATGCTATTGTTGAGTTTATCGCAGGAGGAATCTTTGGTTCGAGTGCTGTTCTTGCTGATTCTGTTCATGACTTAGGAGATGCTATAGCCATTGGCATATCAGCCCTTTTAGAAACAATCTCAAACCGAGAAGAAGATGGACAGTACACCTTGGGTTACAAGCGTTTCAGCCTTCTAGGGGCCATTCTAACAGCTGTGATTCTTATGATAGGGTCTGTCCTAGTGATCTTGGAAAATATCACAAAGATAGTTCACCCACAACCTGTCAATGAGGAAGGCGTCCTCTGGCTAGGAATCATTGCCGTCAGTATTAATGTGCTAGCTAGTCTAGTAGTCCGTAAAGGAAAGACAAAGAACGAGTCTATTCTTAGCTTGCATTTTTTGGAAGATACTCTTGGTTGGTTGGCTGTCATTCTAATGGCGATTATTCTTCGATTTACGGACTGGTATATCCTCGATCCGCTTTTATCTCTGGTCATTTCCATCTTTATTCTGTCGAAAGCCATTCCACGCTTTTGGAGTGCACTAAAAATTTTCCTAGATGCTGTGCCAGAAGGGGTCGAGACAAGTGATTTGGAGAAAGATTTAGAGGCTCTACCCAATGTCAAAAGTGTTAATCAACTTAGCATTTGGTCCATGGATGGTCTAGAGAATAATGCTATTGTTCACATTTGTATCAAGGACTGGGAACAGATGATGGAAACCAAAGAAGTAGTGCGTCAATTTTTAGAAGAAAGAGGCGTGCAGAATATCACTATTGAAGTAGATAGCAGTCAAAGCAATCATGCGCAACATAGACGGAGAGTGAGAGAGTTAGAGCAGAAGCATGGGCATCATTAGTATAGAGTCAAGAATGATTGAACCCCTATGTTATTTGAAATAGAGTATTTTCTTTCCAGTTTAAATATTTTAAAAATTTGGTAATTAAAAGAATTTTTCTTTTAGATGCAAAATGTTTGACTTGGAGTCAACTCAAAGTTGTATAATAAGATAAGTGAGTTATCATTGCTTAAATTCAATGAAGGATATGAAAGGAGGCTAGTATATGAATATTAAATCTGTCAGCGACTTATTGGGAATTTCAGCGGATACGATTCGGTATTATGAGCGAGTTGGTCTTGTGCCACCGATTACTCGAACTGCAACTGGGATTCGTGACTTTCAAGATCAGGATATAGAAGCACTGGAATTTATTAAGTGTTTCCGTTCGGCGGGTGTCTCTGTAGACAGTTTAGTTGACTATATGTCGCTCTACCAAAAGGGGGATGAAACGCGAGAGGGAAGGCTTGGTATTTTAGAAGAGGAAAAGAAAAAATTAGAAGAGCGCTTTTCTCAGTTACAGACGGCTTTAAATCGCTTAAATCTCAAAATTAAACTTTACAAGGAAGGAAAATTTTAAATGAAATCAGCAGTATATACAAAGGCAGGCAAGGTTGGACTTGCTACAATTGAACGTCCGCAAATTATAGAAGCAGATGATGCTATTATCCGCATTGTCCGTACTTGCGTTTGTGGTTCGGACCTCTGGAGTTACCGTAATCCAGAAATCGAAGAAGGACATAGAAATAGCGGTCATGAGGCTATCGGAATTATCGAAGAAGTTGGTGAGAACGTTACTACAGTAAAATCAGGAGACTTTGTCATCGCACCTTTCACCCATGGCTGTGGGGAGTGTGATGCCTGTCGCGCTGGCTATGATGGGACTTGTGACCGCCATATTGGCACCAACTGGTCTAACGGGGTCCAAGCAGAGTACATCCGTTTCCACTTTGCTAATTGGGCACTTGTGAAAATTCCAGGTCAACCTTCAGATTATAGCGAAGGCATGCTCAAGTCACTTTTGACACTTGCTGATGTCATGCCGACAGGCTATCATGCGGCGCGTGTTGCTAATGTGCAAAAGGGCGACAAGGTGGTCGTTATCGGTGATGGGGCTGTTGGTCAATGCGCTGTCATTGCAGCTAAGATGCGTGGTGCATCACAAATTATCCTTATGAGCCGTCATGAAGACCGCCAAAAGATGGCCTTGGAATCAGGGGCGACAGCTGTTGTGGCTGAACGTGGCGAAGAGGGAATTGCCAAGGTGCGTGAAATCCTCGGTGGTGGAGCAGATGCAGCCCTTGAATGTGTTGGGACTGAAGCAGCCGTTGAGCAGGCCCTTGGAGTCCTTCATAATGGAGGACGCATGGGATTTGTCGGTGTTCCACATTATAATAACCGTGCCCTTGGTTCAACCTTTGCCCAAAATATTTCAGTGGCAGGTGGAGCAGCCTCAGTTACCACTTATGACAAACAAGTTTTGTTAAAAGCGGTTCTTGATGGAGACATCAATCCAGGTCGCGTCTTTACTTCAAGTTATAAACTGGAAGATATCGACCAGGCTTATAAAGATATGGATGAACGCAAGACCATTAAGTCTATGATTGTGATGGATTAACAATGAAAATCCTAATGGAGATTTGAGACTCTCTATTAGGATTTTTTGCGTTGGTATATTTGTTGAGTTATGGCAGCGTACTTTCTCTCAAAGTCAGTCTGGTTCCCAGCATGGTTAGGCTAGGTATTTTGCGACCGTGGAGGACTTCCTTGTTAAGAATATCCATACCTGCTCGGCCCATTTCTTCGGTATAGACGGTAATGCTAGAAAGAGGAGGATAGACCTGCTTGGTCAGGCTAGTGTCGTTAAAAGAAATGAGGCTGACGCGGTCTGGTAGGCTAATTCCAGATTCTTGAAAGGCACGGAGGGCACCGATGGCTAAACTATCGCTGGCTGCGAAAAAGGCTGGTGGGAGTTGTTCTCCTAGCTTGTGAATGGCCTCCTTCATCAAGTCATAGCCAGACTGGGCAGTAAAGCTCCCCTGAAAGACCAGTTCTTCATGGTAGATTCCATTTGCTTGGGTATAGTCTTTGAAATTTTCTAGTCGCTTATCCTGGATAATTTCTTCCTGGTCGGTTGTTTCCTCAAGGCCTGTGAGAATTCCGATATGGTTCATACCTTTGCTGAGGAAATGGTCTACAACTTGTTTCACAGCAGTGTAAAAGTCAGTGATAATACAGGTATGACCTAATGAGAGGGTATCGCTGTCTATAAAGACTAGAGGTTTTTGGTATTCTTCAAAGGCAGCAATCTGAGCTCGGCTAAATTTTCCGATGCAGAGAATGCCAATCACTTCCTCGCTCAGTGTAAAAGGATGGTCATTAAAATAGCGCAAGATATCATAGTCCAACTCTTGGGCTCTTTTTTCAATACCGAGACGAATCTGGTAGTAGTAGAGATCTTCCAACTCCCCTTGTTCGCTGACCCATTGGATAATGGCAATCTTTTGCTTTGGTTTGTGGGATTCGCCTGTCTTGAGGTGCTTAGTATAGCCTAGCTCTTCCGCGACGGTTAAAATACGGTGTCTGGTTTCTTCTGTGACAGATAGGCTCTGGTCGCGATTGAGGACACGAGATACGGTCGCAATAGAGACAGAGGCTAGCTGTGCGATGTCTTTTAAGGTAGCCATAAATCCTCCTCCTTTTAGGTTAGTATATCATATTTTTCTGATTTTTACTGATAGTTTAGTAAAAGTTTAGTAAAAAGGATTGACCTTGGTAAATCCCTTGGATACAATAGAAGAAAACGATTACACGTTAAGATGACTTAACGGACAGTCAAAGGAGAATTTATATGACACAAGATCTTACTACTGAAGCCCTTCGCAAAGATTTTCTTGCCGTTTTTGGTCAAGAAGCAGACCAAACTTTCTTTTCACCAGGTCGTATCAATCTGATTGGTGAACACACGGACTACAACGGTGGTCACGTTTTTCCAGCTGCTATTTCTTTGGGAACTTATGGTGCAGCTCGCAAGCGTGACGATCAAGTTTTGCGTTTCTACTCAGCCAACTTTGAGGACAAGGGTATCATCGAAGTGCCTCTTGCTGACCTCAAATTTGAAAAAGAGCACAGCTGGACCAACTATCCAAAAGGGGTTCTTCATTTCTTGCAAGAAGCTGGGCATGTGATTGACAAAGGGTTTGATTTTTATGTTTATGGGAATATCCCAAATGGTGCAGGCTTGTCCTCTTCAGCATCCTTGGAACTCTTGACAGGGGTTGTGGCAGAGCATCTCTTTGGTTTAAAACTAGACCGTTTGGATTTGGTTAAAATCGGAAAACAAACAGAAAACAACTTTATCGGAGTAAACTCTGGTATCATGGACCAGTTTGCCATCGGTATGGGTGCTGACCAACGTGCCATTTACCTGAATACCAACACTTTGGAGTACGACTTGGTGCCACTTGATTTGAAGGACAATGTCGTTGTTATCATGAACACCAACAAACGTCGTGAACTGGCGGACTCTAAGTACAATGAACGCCGTGCTGAGTGTGAAAAAGCTGTGGAAGAATTGCAAGTTGCCTTGGATATTCAGACCTTGGGTGAATTGGATGAGTGGGCCTTTGACCAATACAGCTATCTGATTAAAGATGAAAATCGCTTAAAACGTGCTCGCCATGCTGTGCTTGAAAACCAACGTACTCTTAAAGCTCAAGCAGCCCTTCAAGCAGGTGATTTGGAAACCTTTGGTCGCTTGATGAATGCATCTCACGTTTCTTTGGAGCATGACTATGAAGTAACTGGCTTGGAATTGGATACCCTTGTTCACACAGCTTGGGCTCAGGAAGGTGTTCTGGGTGCTCGTATGACAGGGGCAGGATTTGGTGGCTGTGCCATTGCCTTGGTGCGAAAAGATGCTGTTGAGGCCTTTAAAGCAGCTGTTGGCAAGCACTATGAGGAAGTCGTTGGATATGCTCCAAGCTTCTATATCGCTGAAGTTGCAGGTGGCACTCGCGTTTTAGACTAGGAGAGAAGTAAATGGACGCTGTAATATTTGATTTAGATGGCTTATTAGCTGATACTGAGATCATTTCTCTAAAAGTTTATCAAGAATTGCTTAAAGATTTTGGAATTCCTTTCACAGAAGAAACATATTCTAGAGAATACAGTGGACATAGGGAAGAGGAGAATGTTCAACGATTTTTAGATAACTATGATTTACCTTGGAACTTTGACCAAACCTTGGAAAAAGTTTATGAACTGGAAGCTCGAATATTAGCCAAAGGTGTAAATTTAAAAAAAGGTGCTAAAAATTTGCTTGCTTTTTTGCAAAGAGAAGGTATTCCAATCGCTCTAGCAACTTCAAGTGTTGAATCTAGAGCTAGAATGATTTTGGATAGTAATGGGATACTGTCCCTATTTGACCATCTAGTTTTTGCAAAAGATGTAAAGCGAAGTAAACCTTACCCTGATATATTTTTAAAGGCCTGTATTGATTTGAATGTTTTACCAGAGAATTGCTTAGTACTAGAGGATAGTGAAGCAGGGATTGAAGCAGCGTATAGAGCTGGGATACCAGTTATTTGTATTCCAGACTTAAAAATGCCAGCACAGTCTTTCTTAAATAAAACAGAACAAGTTTTTCAGGATTTAGATGCTGTCAGAGATTATTTAGAAAGTAAGAAGGAGAATCAATGAGTCAAGGAGTTCTAGATGCATTTATCACGGAAGTCATTGCTGAAAGTTCATTTGAGGAAATGGATCGAATCTACCTAACCAATCGTGTCTTAGCACGAGTGGGTGAAGGTGTTTTGGAAGTTGAGACTGATCTGGATGAGTTGATTGACCTTAAGGACCAGTTAGTCGAGGAAGCAGTTCGATTAGAGACGATTGAGGACAGTCAGACTGCGCGTGAAATCCTCGGTTCTGAACTGATGGACTTGGTAACTCCTTGTCCAAGTCAGGTTAATCGTGACTTTTGGACAACCTATGCTCACTCTCCTGAGCAGGCGATAGGTGATTTTTACCAGCTCAGCCAGAAAAATGACTACATCAAGCTCAAGGCTATTTCTAAGAATATCGCTTATCGTGTACCATCAGACTACGGAGAACTGGAGATTACTATCAATCTGTCTAAACCTGAAAAGGATCCAAAAGAGATTGCGGCAGCTAAGTTGGTTCAAGCTAGCAATTACCCACAGTGTCAACTCTGTCTAGAGAACGAAGGCTACCATGGTCGGGTTAACCATCCAGCTCGAAGCAATCACCGCATTATCCGTTTTGAAATGGCGGGTCAGGAGTGGGGCTTCCAGTATTCGCCCTATGCTTATTTTAATGAGCACTGTATTTTCTTAGACGGCCAGCATCGCCCCATGGCTATCAGTCGTCAGAGCTTTGAGCGTCTGCTGGCTATTGTAGAGCAGTTTCCTGGCTATTTTGCAGGCTCTAATGCCGACCTGCCAATCGTGGGAGGCTCTATTCTCACCCATGACCACTATCAAGGAGGCCGTCACGTGTTTCCTATGGAATTGGCTCCTTTGCAAAAGGCTTTCCGATTTGCTGGTTTTGATCAGGTCAAGGCTGGGATTGTCAAGTGGCCTATGTCAGTGCTACGTTTGACCTCGGATTCAAAAGAAGATTTGATTAACTTGGCTGACAAGATTTTACAGGAATGGCGACAGTATTCAGACCCTGAAGTCCAGATTTTAGCAGAGACAGACGGGACACCGCATCACACCATCACACCGATTGCTCGTAAACGCGATGGACAGTTTGAGTTGGACTTGGTCTTGCGGGACAATCAGACATCGCCAGAACATCCTGATGGCATCTATCATCCCCACAAGGATGTCCAACATATCAAGAAGGAAAATATCGGCTTGATTGAGGTCATGGGTTTGGCTATCCTGCCGCCACGTTTGAAAGCAGAAGTGGAACAGGTTGCTAGCTATCTTGTGGGAGATGATGATATAGTTGCCGACTATCATCAAGAATGGGCAGACCAGCTCAAAGCCCAACATCCGGACCTAGCAGATAAAGAAAAAGCCCTTGAAATCGTCAAGGACTCTGTGGGTGCTATTTTTGCACGTGTTTTGGAGGATGCAGGAGTTTACAAGCAGACGGAACAAGGACAGGCAGCTTTTATGCGTTTTGTTGAGCAGGTCGGAATTTTGCCAGACTAGGAGCTTTCTCCTTGCACAGTCCTATAAAAAGTAGTATCATAGTGTCGTTTGAACTATCAGGAGGAAACGATGAAAGATTTTCATTTTGATGCTATATCTGCCTTTGAAAATTACGAAATTGAAAAAATGAGAGATGGTCATGTTGTGGTGACGACAAAAGTAGTGGACTCGTCGCTCAACTACTATGGCAATGCCCATGGTGGCTATCTCTTTACTCTTTGTGACCAGATTAGTGGTTTGGTGGTTATCTCTCTGGGGCTTGATGGAGTGACGCTTCAGTCTTCTATCAACTACCTCAAGGCAGGAAAACGCGACGACGTGTTGACCATTAAAGGAGAATGTGTCCATCAAGGTCGCACAACCTGTGTCGTGGATGTCGATATTACCAATCAAGAAGGCAGAAATGTCTGCAAGGCAACCTTTACCATGTTTGTCACAGGCCAGCGGTCAGCAGAAAGACAGGTGAGGATATAGATAAACAAAAAAGAGGCTCGCACCTCTTTTTCTTATTTCTTTTTATGATTTAATACTGCATTGAGTACAATGGCCAGTAGGCTGGCTACGACGATTCCGTTTGAGAAGAACATTTGGAAGGCTGTCGGCATGCTGACAAAGAGATTACTATTGTTGAGTCCTACACCTGCAGCGATTGAAACTGCTGCGATAAGGAAGTTGTGTTCATTGTTAGCAAAGTCAACGCGGGCGAGGATTTGCATCCCTTGAAGGGAAACAAAACCAAACATCACCAGCATGGCACCACCAAGGACAGGACTCGGAATGATTTGAGCTAGGGCACCAAACTTAGGAAGGAGTCCAAGGAGGACTAGGAAACCAGCTGCGTAGTAGATTGGCAGGCGAGTCTTGATACCTGACAATTTAACCAAACCAACGTTTTGTGAAAATCCTGTATAAGGGAAGGTGTTAAAAATTCCTCCGAGAAGTACAGCCAAACCTTCTGCGCGGTAACCGTTGCGAAGGCGCGTGCTGTCGATTGGGTCATTGGTAATATCTGACAAAGCTAGGTAAACACCAGTCGACTCCACCATGGAAACCGTTGCGATGATACACATCATGACGATAGAAGAGATTTCAAAAGTTGGAGTACCAAAGTAGAATGGAGTTGGGATGTGAACGAGTGGAGCTGCAGCGACTGGAGAGAAGTCTACCAAGCCCATGGTAGCGGCAATGGCGGTTCCGACAACCAGACCAATCAAAATGGAGATAGACTTGATAAATCCTTTGGTAAAGATGTTGATCAAGAGGATAATCAGAACAGTGATAGCAGCAAGTAGGAGACTTTGACCAGTTGGCTCTGGAACGTTATTTCCCATATTTCCAATAGCGACAGGAATCAAGGTTAAACCAATCGTGGTAATGACAGATCCTGTTACGATAGAGGGGAAGAGATTGGCCACTTTTGAGAAAATGCCTGAAATCAGAACCACATAAATCCCTGATGCGATAAGGGCACCAAACATAGCCCCACTACCGTGACTCTGCCCAATCATAATCAAAGGAGCGACGGATTGGAAGGCAACTCCGAGAACGACTGGTAGTCCAATCCCAAAGTATTTGTTGAGTTGGAGTTGAAGGAAGGTGGCCACCCCACACATGAAGATATCTGTGGAGATCAGGTAGGTCAACTGCTCAGCTGAATAGCCAAGAGCTGTCGCAATCATGATAGGAACCAGGATAGAACCTGAGTACATGGCTAATAAGTGTTGCAATCCAAGAACGGCTGCTTGCGAATGTTTTTCTTGTTTTTGCATTAGAGATCTGCCTCCTTAAATACGACCTGACCGTTTTCAAAACGATCCAAGCGAGCCAGTGATAGAACTGGATAGCCAGCTTTTTCAAGCAAATCACGACCATCTTGGAAAGACTTTTCAATCACGATACCTATCGCTTCAACTTTTGCTCCGGCCTGTTCGATGATTTGGATCAAGCCTTTGGCAGCTTGTCCATTTGCTAGGAAATCATCGATAATCAAGACCTTGTCCTCAGGTGAGAGGAATTTTCCAGCGATGGAAACGGTGCTGGTCACCTGCTTAGTAAAGGAGTAGACTTTGGCGGTTAAGATTCCTTCGTTCATGGTGATGTTTTTAGCTTTCTTGGCGAAAATCATGGGAACATTCAAAGCTTCGGCAGTAAAAATGGCTGGGGCAATACCTGACGCTTCAATGGTTACAACCTTGGTAATGCCAGCAGACGCGAATTTTTCCGCAAAAACTTTACCAATCTCCCGCATCAAACGATAGTCAACCTGGTGGGTTAAAAAGGAATCCACCTTGAGGATGTTGTCCCCCAAGATATGCCCATCCTCGAGGATGCGCTCTTCTAATAATTTCATAAGACCTCCTAAAGTCTAAAAGCCAGTTTACTTGTTGGTTAAATATTTCTATAGTGAACCAGTTTGCTAGTACTATATATTTGATAAAACTAGTACGAGCGAAGCGAGTTTTATCAAATATTTCCCGCCGTAGTGGTATCATAGACAATAATCTTGTTATTGTCTATGACGGGATTTTTGAGAGTAAAATAGTTCGGGGAACTATTTTAGCCTAAGCCTAGAAATGAAAGAGCTAGGGGCTCAAAAATTAGGGATGAAATTCCCTGGATTCCTGAAATTATCCACAGGGTAATTTCACCTCCCGTCCGCACTAATTAAGGGAAATATTAAAAATATTTAGTTTACACTTAAAGGCGTGCTTTAACAAAAATATTCAAAAAGGACCTACTTAATCCCCCCTAAGTAAGTCCCCAAAATAGGCATGGCCAAAACCATACCTTCAGCTGACATACTCATTGTTAGGTGTTTCGGCACCTTGTAGAAACGTCGTGCCAATTCACGACATAAACAAGTAAAATGATATTCAATTTTAAATAGGCTGCTGCCAATGTTTTTATTTTACACCAATTAGCTTTATAAATCAAATATTTTGTTAGTAAATAGATCATAAAAGCGAACGAATAAAAGGCTGCAACGCTAGAAAGTATTGTAGCCTTTTGTTCTTTTATTCGCTAAATCTTAAAAAATAGCCATCGGGATCCAAGACTGCAAATTCGTGAGGATAGATATAATGATCCCCAACACGAAATGTTCTCTTGGTCAGCGGACGATGGATAGGATAGTCAGCTTCCAGCAGTTTTTGGTGGAGCTGAGGGACATCTTCAATGCCAAAGGAAATATTGACACCGCGCCCGAAAGGATAGGTTAGTTGGGCTAATTCTTCTGTACTGCCTTCTTCTAGCATAAGTTGGCAGTCTTCAAGTGAGAGGAAGAGAAATTTCTCCTCTGGACGCTCGTATTCGACAGAAAATCCCAGCAAGTCGCAGTAGAAGTGGCGTGACTTTTCGAGGTCAGATACTACAAATTCAGGAATGACAGCTTGATAGTCCATTAGCTTTCTCCTTAGAGTTCAATTTCCAATACAATCGGCGTATGGTCTTGACGCGCACCCGAGTCAATCATGTCAGACTTGGTCACCTTGTCAGCCACGCGGTTGCTTGTCAGCCAGTAGTCGATTCTCCAGCCTGTATTGTTGATTTTAGAAGTCTTGCTGCGTTGTGCCCACCAAGTATAGCGTTCTGGAACATCGCCGTGAATGTGGCGGAAGGTATCCGTAAATCCAGTTGCCAAGAGGTTGGTAAATCCAGCACGCTCCTCGTCGGTAAATCCAGGTGAACGGCGGTTGCTAGCAGGATTTGCAAGGTCGATCTCATTGTGGGCCACATTGTAGTCACCGGTTGCAAGGACTGGTTTTTCTTTGTCTAGTTCAGCCAAGTATTGAGCATATTTGACATCCCAGACCTGACGTTCTTCCAAGCGTTTGAGACCGTCGCCAGCGTTTGGAGTGTAAACTTGGGTAACGAAAAATTCATCAAATTCTAGAGTGATGATACGACCTTCTAAGTCCATGGTAGAAGGGGCACCGATTTCTGGGAAAGTGACAGTAGGTGTAAGTTCTTTCTTATAAAGGAACATGGTTCCAGCATAGCCTTTACGGGCAGGTTCTTGGGAAGAGCGCCACGTATTTTCGTAGCCTGGGAAGAGTTCTTCTAAAATTTCCAAGTGTTTCTTTGTAGGCCCCTTGGCAGAAAGCTTGGTTTCTTGGATAGCGATGATATCAGCATTTTCGGCGACCAAGGTTTGTAGGACTTCTTGGGACAATTTGGCACGAGCTGAGTCACTAGTTAGGGCTGCATTGAGGGAATCAATATTCCATGAGATGAGTTTCATAAAGTTACCTTTTTCATTCAGATTATAGATTTTATTATACCAAAAAAAGGTCTATTTCCCCAACGTATGGCTTGAAAAATCACTCTCTTTCGTTTATAATTAAGAATGATTTTATGAAAGGGAGTGAAAATAAATGAAATTTTACTCATATGACTATGTACTTAGCCAAATCAGTCAGCAAAATGGCATCATGATTGGCTTTGGAATTGTTCTCCTAGCTATCACAGGATTTTTTGCTTTTAAAGCCTATCGAGATAAAAAGGGGACTAAGTTTCGGGAATTGGTCATGATTTTGGCCTTGACCTTGGTGGCCATGCTTTTGGTGACAATCTCAAAATACCAGACCAATCAAGCCTCTAACAACCAATTTCAAACTTCACTTCATTTCATAGAGGTTGTTTCCAAAGACTTGGGGGTGGATAAATCAGAAGTTTACGTTAATACTTCAGCTGCCACTGATGGAGCGCTTGTCAAGGTAGGTCCAAATTTCTACCGCGCCATGAACGGGAGCCAACCAGACAAGTATCTTTTAGA
The DNA here is from genome assembly GCF_041432215.1 of Streptococcus sp. 27098_8_70. GTDB lineage: Bacteria > Bacillota > Bacilli > Lactobacillales > Streptococcaceae > Streptococcus > Streptococcus oralis_CP. The sequence continues at coordinate 115,949 of NZ_JAPVZD010000003.1, read as the reverse complement.
GAAATTAGAATTGCATCAAACAGACGCTATTGAATTGGTGGAGGTAAACAAATGACACTCAACTATATGGAAATTTTAATCAAACTGGCCTTGGGTCTTTTCTCTCTTGTTTTTGTTATTAATGTGACAGGAAAGGGGAATCTAGCACCTAACTCTGCTACAGACCAAATTCAGAACTATGTTCTTGGTGGTATCATCGGTGGGGTAATTTACAATAGTTCAATCAGTATCCTGCAATACGCAGTGATTCTGATGATGTGGACGATTTTGGTTTTGACCCTCAAGTGGCTTAATAACAATGTTCGTTTTGTCAAACGCTTGATTGATGGTAAACCGACTCTGCTCATCAAAAATGGGCAGATTGACCCAGAAGCCTGTCGTTCAGTTGGTTTGTCTGCGGCAGAAGTTGCTCTCAAACTTCGTAGCCAAGGAATTTTCCAGATGAAGCAAGTCAAATGCGCTGTGCAGGAGCAAAATGGCCAACTCATCGTGGTCCAAATGGGAGATGAAAATCCTAAGTATCCAGTTGTGACTGACGGTGTGATACAAGTCGATGTTTTGGAGTCGATTGGTCGTAGCGAAGAGTGGCTGCTTGATAACCTCAACAAGCAAGGACATGACAATGTAGCTAATATCTTTATCGCTGAGTATGACAAGGGTGCCGTTACAGTCGTAACCTATGAATAAGAAAAACCTGGGGTCTTGGCCTCAGGTTTCTATTTGCAATCAGAAAGGGATTTTATGTCCATTATTCAAAAACTTTGGTGGTTTTTCAAGTTAGAAAAACGCCGTTATCTAGTCGGAATCGTGGCCCTGGTCTTGGTTTCCGTCCTTAACCTCATTCCCCCAATGGTTATGGGGCGGGTCATTGATGCCATTACATCGGGGCAATTAACCCAGCAGGACTTGCTTTTGAACCTCCTTTATCTGCTTCTTGCAGCTTTGGGTATGTACTATCTACGCTATGTTTGGCGCATGTATATCCTTGGGACTTCCTATCGTCTGGGGCAGATTATGCGGTCTCGCTTGTTTGAGCATTTCACAAAAATGTCTCCAGCTTTTTATCAAACCTATCGGACGGGAGACCTGATGGCACACGCTACCAATGATATAAATGCCTTGACTCGTCTGGCAGGGGGAGGGGTTATGTCAGCGGTTGATGCCTCAATCACAGCTTTAGTGACCTTGTTGACCATGCTCTTTAGCATTTCATGGCAGATGACCTTGGTTGCCATTCTTCCCCTGCCTTTCATGGCTTATGCGACCAGTCGTCTAGGGAGAAAGACCCACAAGGCCTTTGGCGAATCCCAAGCTGCCTTTTCCGAACTTAATAACAAGGTACAGGAGTCTGTATCAGGTATTAAAGTGACCAAGTCTTTCGGTTACCAGGCGGACGAGTTGAAGTCCTTTCAGGCAGTCAATGAATTGACCTTCCAAAAGAATCTCCAAACCATGAAATACGATAGTCTCTTTGACCCCATGGTTCTCTTGTTTGTTGGTTCGTCCTATGTTTTAACTCTCTTGGTCGGCTCTTTGATGGTTCAGAAAGGGCAAATCACGGTTGGGAATCTGGTCACCTTTATCAGCTACTTGGATATGCTAGTTTGGCCTCTTATGGCCATTGGTTTCCTCTTTAATATCACTCAGCGAGGCAAGGTTTCTTACCAACGGATTGAGGAACTTTTATCTCAGGAATCACCTGTAAAAGACCCTGAGTTTCCTCTGGACGGTATTGTAAATGGACGTTTGGAGTACGCTATTGACAGCTTTGCCTTTGAAAATGAGGAGACACTGACGGATATTCACTTTAGTTTAGAAAAAGGACAAACCCTAGGCTTGGTCGGACAGACAGGCTCTGGGAAAACGTCCTTGATTAAGCTCCTCTTGCGTGAATACGATGTGGATAAGGGAGCTATTTTCCTAAATGGTCACGATATTCGTGATTATCGTCTGACAGACCTTCGTGGTCTCATGGGCTATGTCCCTCAAGATCAGTTTCTCTTTGCGACCTCTATCTTAGACAATATCCGCTTCGGCAATCCTAATTTGCCCCTTTCAGCGGTCGAGGAAGCGACTAAACTAGCTCAAGTTTATAAAGATATTGTGGACATGCCTCAGGGATTTGATACGCTGATCGGTGAAAAGGGAGTCAGTCTCTCAGGTGGGCAAAAGCAGCGCCTAGCCATGAGTCGAGCTATGATTCTAGACCCTGATATCTTAATTTTAGATGATTCCCTGTCCGCCGTGGATGCCAAGACGGAGTATGCAATCATCGACAATCTCAAGGAGACGCGGAAGGATAAGACAACCATTATTACAGCCCATCGCCTGAGTGCAGTTGTCCATGCAGATCTAATCTTGGTTCTGCAAAATGGCCAAATCATAGAACGGGGTACGCACCAAGACCTGCTAGCTATGGACGGCTGGTATGCCCAAACCTATCAGTCTCAGCAGTTGGAAATGAAAGGAGAAGAAGATGCAGAATAAACAAGAACAGTGGGCTGTATTGAAGCGCTTGATGTCCTATCTCAAGCCCTATGGCCTCCTGACCTTTTTAGCACTCAGTTTTCTCCTTGCGACGACAGTCATTAAAAGTGTCATTCCCCTCGTGGCCTCCCACTTTATCGACCAGTATCTCAGTAATCTTAACCAACTGGCCGTTACCGTTTTGATGGTCTATTATGGCCTTTATATCCTACAAACTGTAGTTCAGTATGTCGGCAATCTTCTCTTTGCGCGGGTGTCCTACAGTATTGTAAGGGATATTCGTCGCGATGCATTTGCCAATATGGAGAAGCTGGGCATGTCTTATTTTGACAAGACGCCAGCAGGCTCTATCGTTTCTCGTTTGACCAATGATACCGAGACTATCAGTGATATGTTTTCAGGGATTTTATCCAGCTTTATCTCAGCAGTTTTCATCTTTCTGACAACTCTGTATACCATGTTGGTGCTGGATTTTCGTTTGACAGCTTTAGTCTTGCTCTTTCTTCCCTTGATTTTCCTTTTGGTCAATCTCTACCGGAAAAAATCAGTGAAAATCATCGAGAAAACCAGAAGTCTCTTGTCGGATATCAATAGTAAGCTGGCAGAGAATATCGAGGGAATCAGGATTATCCAGGCCTTTAATCAAGAGAAGCGCCTGCAGGCAGAATTTGATGAAATCAACCAAGAACACTTGGTCTATGCCAACCGTTCTGTAGCCTTGGATGCCCTCTTTTTGCGACCTGCCATGAGTTTGCTGAAACTTCTAGGCTACGCCGTTTTGATGGCTTACTTTGGTTACCGTGGTCTTTCTATCGGGATAACAGCTGGAACCATGTATGTCTTCATCCAGTACATCAACCGCCTTTTTGATCCCCTGATTGAGGTGACGCAAAACTTTTCAACCCTTCAAACGTCCATGGTGTCTGCAGGCCGTGTCTTTGCCTTGATTGATGAGACAACCTATGAGCCTCTTCAAGAAGATGGGAAAGCCAAAGTTCAAGAAGGCAATATTCGTTTTGAACATGTGTGTTTCTCTTATGACGGTAAACATCCAATACTGGATGACATTTCCTTTTCAGTTAACAAGGGCGAAACCATTGCCTTTGTAGGACATACAGGTTCAGGGAAATCTTCTATTATCAATGTCCTCATGCGTTTTTATGAATTTCAGTCAGGCCGAGTTCTCTTGGATGATGTGGATATCAGGAACTACAGTCAGGAAGAGCTGAGAAAGAATATCGGATTAGTCCTGCAAGATCCCTTCCTCTATCACGGGACTATCAAGTCCAATATCGCCATGTACCAAGACATTAGTGATGAAGAGGTCCAGGCTGCGGCTGCCTTTGTGGATGCAGATTCCTTTATTCAGGACCTTCCGCAGGGTTATGATGCCCCCGTTTCCGAGCGTGGTTCGAGCTTTTCTACTGGCCAGCGCCAGCTTCTTGCCTTTGCTAGAACAGTCGCTAGTCAGCCTAAAATCCTGATTTTGGATGAAGCGACAGCCAATATTGACTCTGAAACAGAAAGTTTGGTTCAAGATTCCCTAGCTAAGATGAGACAGGGACGGACAACCATTGCTATTGCTCATCGCCTTTCGACCATCCAGGACGCCAACTGTATTTATGTCTTGGATAAGGGGCGCATCATCGAGAGTGGAACCCATGAGGAACTCTTGGACTTGGGAGGAACCTATCACAAGATGTATAGCTTGCAGGCAGGGGCTCTTACCTAAAGAAGAATTCCTTTAAATTACAGATTTCTTGCACCGCCTTTTCCATTTTGTGGTATAATGAAAAATGTTGACAAATAGTATAATAAAAACAAAGGAGAAACAGCATGCTGAAATGGGAAGACTTGCCCGTGGAAATGCAATCAAGCGAGGTTGAGTCTTATTACCAGCTTGTCTCTAAAAGGAAAGGGTCGCTGATTTTCAAGCGTTGCCTGGATTGGGTTCTGGCCCTGTTTTTGCTACTTTTGACTTCTCCCATCTTTCTTATCTTGAGCATTTGGATCAAGTTGGATAGCAAGGGACCTGTCATTTACAAGCAAGAGCGCGTGACCCAGTACAACCGTCCGTTCAAGATTTGGAAGTTCCGTACTATGGTAACGGATGCAGATAAAAAAGGAAGCCTGGTGACTTCTGCTAACGATAGTCGCATTACCAAGGTTGGAAATTTCATTCGACGTGTGCGTTTGGACGAACTGCCTCAGCTGGTCAATGTCCTTAAAGGCGAAATGTCCTTTGTAGGCACACGACCTGAGGTGCCACGTTACACCGAGCAGTATAGCCCTGAAATGATGGCGACCTTGCTCTTGCCAGCAGGAATCACCTCTCCAGCCAGCATCAACTACAAGGATGAGGACACCATCATCAGTCAGATGACAGAGAAAGGTCTGTCGGTTGACCAGACCTATGTAGAGCATGTTCTTCCTGAAAAGATGCGCTATAATCTCGCCTATCTCCGAGAGTTTAGTTTCCTTGGAGACATCAAAATCATGTTTCAAACCGTGTTTGAAGTGCTAAAATAAAGTAGTCATAAGAAAATGAGTACAGATAAAAGGAGCAAATCAATGCCAAATTACAATATTCCATTTTCACCGCCCGATATCACTGAAGCTGAAATTGCTGAAGTAGCAGACACCCTGCGTTCTGGCTGGATTACAACAGGTCCTAAGACAAAAGAATTAGAGCGCCGCTTGTCTCAATACACACAGACACCTAAGACTGTCTGCCTCAACTCTGCGACCGCAGCTCTTGAGTTGATTTTACGTGTTTTGGAAGTGGGACCAGGTGATGAAGTCATCGTTCCAGCTATGACTTATACAGCTTCATGTAGTGTCATCACTCACGTAGGAGCGACACCTGTCATGGTGGATATCCAAGCAGATACGTTTGAGATGGATTATGACCTACTTGAGCAAGCTATCACTGAGAAAACTAAGGTTATCATCCCAGTAGAGCTTGCAGGGATTGTGTGCGACTATGACCGTTTGTTCCAAGTCGTGGAGAAAAAACGGGACCTCTTTACTGCTTCAAGTAAGTGGCAAAAGGCCTTTAACCGTATCGTGATTGTCTCTGATAGTGCCCATGCTTTGGGATCTACTTATAAAGGACAACCAGCTGGTTCGATCGCTGACTTTACTTCCTTCTCATTCCATGCCGTTAAGAACTTTACAACGGCTGAGGGAGGAAGTGCCACTTGGAAAGCCAATCCAGCGATTGATGACGAAGAGATGTACAAGGAGTTCCAAATCCTTTCCCTTCATGGTCAAACTAAAGACGCTCTTGCCAAGATGCAATTGGGTTCATGGGAATACGATATCGTTACACCAGCCTACAAGTGCAATATGACCGATATCATGGCGTCACTTGGTTTGGTACAATTGGACCGTTACTCTGGGTTGCTACAACGTCGTAAGGACATCGTGGATCGTTATGATCGTGGTTTTGCGGATACTCGTATTCACCCACTGGCACACAAGACTGATACTGTCGAATCTTCACGCCACCTCTATATCACCCATGTAGAAGGAGCAAGTTTAGAAGAACGCAACCTCATCATCCAAGAATTGGCTAAAGCAGGAATTGCAAGTAATGTACACTATAAACCGCTTCCTCTCTTGACAGCCTATAAGAATCTTGGTTTCGATATGGCAGATTATCCAAGAGCCTATGCTTTCTTTGAAAATGAAATTACGCTTCCTCTTCATACAAAATTAAGCGATGAAGAAGTTGATTACATCGTTCAGACTTTGGTGAGAATTTCTGAAGAAATCCTCGGATCAGGAAAAAAATCATAAAAAAATCTTGACAAAAAGAGGACAATAGCATATAATATTCTCAACAAATCAGAAAAGTAACTATTTTTGATCTTCAGGGAGCCTGTGGTGATTGTGAACAGGTGGTTGGAAGTAGTGAAAGTGGGCTGATTTTAAAAATGAATTTGAAACAATGAAAATTCGGTGCGCACACCTTACAGTGCAACTTGTTGTTAGACAAGGCAGAGATGTAAAGGGGAATAGTCCCTTTATAATTGAGGTGGCACCGCGTTACCAACGCCCTCACACGGAATAATTTTCTGTGTGTGGGCTTTTTTCTATCCGTCGTTTTGTTTATCTTTTATTAGGGCGTTAAGGCACTTTGATGAACTTGAGTTCTATCTACAGCTCCTTGCCTACTACTAAAAGCAAACAAAAAGCCGGATTCATACAGAAGGAGGAAAATTTTATGACAACTAAAGGTTATTTTGGACAATTTGGTGGTAGTTTTGTACCGGAGCCGATTCAGGCTTTGTTGGATGAGTTAGAAGTGACATTTGATAAATACAAGGATGATCCAGAGTTTTTGGCAGAATTTCGTCATTACTTGAAGGATTATTCAGGTCGCGAAACACCGCTTTATTTTGCGGAAAGTCTGACAGACTACCTAGGTGGGGCTAAGATTTATCTTAAACGTGAAGACCTGAACCACCTTGGTTCTCACAAACTCAACAACGTTTTAGGGCAAATTCTTCTTGCCAAACGTATGGGTAAAAAACGTGTCATTGCAGAAACAGGAGCTGGTCAGCACGGTGTTGCGACAGCGGCTGCTGCAGCCAAGTTTGGTATGGCTTGTGATGTCTACATGGGGGCAGAAGATGTGGAGCGTCAACGTCTCAATGTCTTCCGTATGGAGATGATGGGAGCGACCGTTCACGCAGTTGAAACAGGGACACGAACTCTTAAGGATGCGGTCGATGCAGCCTTTGGAGCATGGATGAATGACCTTGAAGCCTTCTACGTTTTGGGATCTGCTGTGGGGCCTCACCCTTATCCAACTATTGTTCATGAATTCCAAAAGGTCATCAGTGAAGAATCTCGCCGTCAAATCTTAGAAAAAGAAGGCCGTTTACCAGACTACGTCATTGCCTGTGTAGGTGGTGGTTCCAATGCTATCGGTGCTTTTTCGCAGTATGTAGCTGATGAAGAAGTCAAATTGGTTGGGGTCGAAGCTGCCGGTCATGGACTTGACACAGACAAGCATGCAGCCACTATGACAAAAGGTAGTGTCGGAATTGTCGATGGTATGAAGACCTATGCAGTCTTTAAGGAAGACGGAGAGCTGGCGCCAGTTTACTCTATCTCAGCTGGTTTGGACTATCCAGGGGTTGGTCCAGAACACGCCTACTTCAAAGATTCTGGCCGCGTAGAATACGTAGCAGCGACAGATGAAGAAGCCGTTCAAGCCTTGCTTTTATTAAGCAAGACAGAAGGAATTATCCCAGCGATTGAAAGTTCGCACGCCATCGCAGAAGCGGTTAAACGTGCACCGAAACTAAGTAAGGATGAGATTATCATCATCAATGTCTCTGGTCGTGGAGACAAGGACGTATCTGCTATTGCAGACTACCTGGAAGCTAAAAAATAAGAGATGGAAAAATTACAGTACTTTCTTTCCCAGAGAGCTTGTGATTGCTGGAAACAAGTAGAGAAAGCTGTAAGGTTGGGTCCATCTGAAACGAGAGAAGAAAACATAATTCTCAAGGGAGTGCCCTTTATCGCACAGCCTGTTACAGGAGTTTTCTGAGACAGGAATGAGAGATAGGAGAAATCCTATAATTGAGGTGGCACCGCGAATTTCGTCCTCACGCAAGTTATTTTGCGTGGGGATTTTTCATACAATCGCCACGGACTAGAAGTAGAACTGAAAGGGAAATTACAATGGAACGAATCATTCATGGAGATGTCTTATCACCAATCTTGGCTTATATGCGCCTAAAGGGGCAACACAAGGTTATCCTAGAAAGTATTCCGAGAGACAAGGAAACCGCTCGTTTTTCTATCCTAGCTTATAATCCTGTTTTTGAGATTAAGTTTGAAAATGGAGTCCTTTATCAAAATGGGCAAGTGATTGATCGGGATCCTTTGGATTTCCTTTATGAAGTGACTCATAAGAGCCAGCACCATTCAGACCTCCCTTTTGGTGGGGGAGCCATTGGCTTTGTCGGTTACGATATGATTTCTCTTTATGAAGAAATTGGTCAAATCCCTGAGGATACGATTGGGACGCCAGACATGCATTTCTTTGTCTATGAGAGCTATATGGTTTTTGACCACAAGAAGGAAAAAATCCATGTCATTGAGGATGCTCTCTATAGCGATCGCAGTCAAGAAGACTTGGAAAAAGCCTTGAACCAAGTACTTGAGGAATTACGCATCCCTGCTCCAAATGAATTTGAAGACTTGGATTTATCTCCGCTGAACTTCAAACCGCATATCGCTCCTCAGAAGTTTGAGCAAATGGTGGAAACAGCTCGCGACTTGATTCGTAATGGTGATATGTTCCAATGCGTGCTCAGCCAGCGTTTCTCAGCAGAAGTTACTGGAAATCCATTTGACTTCTACAGAAATCTCCGCGTGACCAATCCATCTAATTACCTTTATTTCTATGATTTTGGGGATTATCAAATCATTGGTGCTAGTCCAGAAAGTTTGGTTTCTGTCAAAAATGGCATCGTAACTACCAATCCGATTGCAGGTACGCGACCAAGAGGGGCTACGGATGAAGAGGACAAGGCCTTGGCGACTGACCTGCTTTCTGATGAGAAGGAAACAGCAGAACATCGGATGTTGGTAGACTTGGGGCGTAACGATATTGGCCGCATCTCTGAAACTGCTAGTGTTCAAGTCACCAAGTATATGGAAGTGGAGCTCTTCCGCTATGTCATGCATTTGACCAGCGTGGTCAAGGGACGTTTGCTTCCAGACCTCACTGCCATGGATGCTTTGAAAGCTACACTTCCAGCTGGAACAGTTTCAGGAGCACCAAAGATTCGGGCCATGAGACGCATCTATGAACTGGAGACGGAAAAACGAGGCGTATACGCAGGAGCAATCGGCTACTTGTCTGCGACGGGTGATATGGATTTCGCCATTGCCATCCGAACTATGATTCTCAAAGATCAAACAGCCTATGTGCAGGCTGGGGCAGGGATTGTCTATGACTCTATCGCCCAAAACGAATACCAAGAAACCATTAACAAGGCTAAATCTATGACTAGAATTGGAGAACTAAGACCATGATTTTATTGATTGACAACTATGATTCTTTTACCTATAACTTGGCTCAATACATTGGGAATTTTGCAGAAGTGCAGGTCTTAAGAAATGATGATCCCAAGCTATATGAAGAAGCTAAAAAAGCAGATGGTCTGGTTTTTTCTCCCGGTCCTGGTTGGCCAGTTGATGCTGGAAAGATGGAAGATATGATTCGTGACTTTGCAGGTAAGAAGCCAATTCTAGGGATTTGTTTGGGTCACCAAGCTATCGCAGAGGTCTTTGGTGGACAGTTAGGCTTGGCTCCCAAAGTTATGCATGGGAAACAGAGCCATATCAGCTTTGAAGCGCCTTCTGTTCTCTATCAAGGCATTGAGGATGGCCGTCCGGTCATGCGTTACCACAGTATTTTGATTGAAAAAATGCCTGAAGACTTTGAAGTGACAGCTCGTTCGACTGATGACCAAGCCATTATGGGAATCCAACACAAAAAACTTCCAATTTATGGTTTCCAGTACCATCCAGAAAGCATCGGAACGCCAGATGGCTTGTCTTCTATTCGGAATTTTATCGAGAAGGTTGTAAAGTGAGGAAACTAGGATGAAAGAGATTATTGAAAAATTAGCAAAATTTGAACATTTATCAGGTGTGGAAATGACGGATGTCATTGAGCGTATCGTAACTGGGCGCGTAACAGAAGCTCAGATTGCTTCTCTCCTTTTAGCTCTTAAGATGAAGGGGGAAACACCGGAAGAGCGCACAGCTATTGCTCAAGTCATGAGAGGACATGCCCAACACATTCCAACTGAAATCCATGATGCTATGGATAACTGCGGTACAGGTGGAGACAAGTCTTTCAGTTTTAATATCTCCACAACTGCAGCCTTTGTCTTGGCTGGTGGTGGCATTCATATGGCCAAGCACGGTAACCGTTCGATTTCTTCTAAATCGGGTTCTGCAGATGTCCTTCAAGCATTAGGCATCAATCTTGACCTCAAACCAGCTGAACTAGGTAAGGTTTTCGATAAAACTGGAATCGTCTTTCTCTTTGCTAAAAATATGCATCCAGCTATGAAATACATCATGCCAGCTCGTTTGGAATTGGGAATTCCAACAATCATGAACTTGACTGGTCCACTGATTCACCCAATGGCTTTGGAAACACAGCTTCTTGGTATTAGTCGTCCAGAGCTGCTAGAAAGTACCGCTCAGGTTTTGAAAAATATGGGGCGAAAACGTGCCATCGTAGTTGCTGGACCAGAAGGTCTTGATGAAGCTGGCTTGAACGGGACAACCAAGATTGCTCTTCTTGAAAATGGCGAAATTACCTTATCAAGCTTTACTCCAGAGGATTTGGGGATGGAACGCTACGCTATCGAAGATATCCGTGGTGGGAATGCTCAGGAAAATGCAGAAATTTTGCTTAGTGTTCTTAAAAATGAACCAAGTCCATTTTTGGAAACGACAGTTTTAAATGCTGGTCTTGGTTTCTATGCCAATGGTAAGGTAGCTAGTATCAAGGAAGGAGTTGCCTTGGCCCGTCAAGTAATTGCTAGTGGCAAGGCCCTTGAAAAACTCAGACTGTTACAGGAGTACCAAAAATGAGTCAGGAATTTTTAGCACGAATTTTGGAGCAGAAGGCGCGTGAGGTCAAGCAAATGGAGCTGGAGGAAATCCAGCCCTTGCGCCAGACTTATCGCTTGGCAGCATTTTTGAAGAATCACCAGGACCGTTTGCAGGTAATCGCTGAGGTCAAGAAGGCTAGCCCTAGTCTGGGAGATATCAATCTCAATGTGGATATTGTGCAACAGGCCCAGACTTATGAAGCGAACGGCGCAGTGATGATTTCGGTTTTGACAGATGAAGTTTTCTTTAAAGGGCATTTGGATTATTTACGTGAGATCTCCAGTCAGGTAAACATTCCAACGCTCAACAAGGACTTTATCATCGACGAAAAGCAAATCATCTGCGCCCGCAATGCCGGTGCGACAGTCATCTTGCTCATTGTGGCAGCCTTGTCAGAAGAACGCCTCAAAGAACTATACGACTATGCGACAGAGCTTGGTCTGGAAGTCTTGGTGGAGACTCACAATCTAGCTGAACTAGAGGTGGCCCACAGACTGGGTGCTGAGATTATTGGGGTTAACAACCGCAACTTGACCACCTTTGAAGTCGACTTGCAGACCAGTGTAGACTTGGCCCAGCACTTTGAGGAAGATCGCTATTACATTTCTGAATCTGCTATTTTCACAGGGCAGGATGCGGAACGAGTAGCACCATACTTTAACGGAATTTTGGTAGGAACAGCTCTCATGCAGGCAAAGGATGTGGCTCAAAGTATCAAGGAGTTGCAGATTGACAAAGGTTAAGATTTGTGGATTGTCGACCAAAGAAGCGGTGGAGATAGCCGTATCAGCAGGGGCAGACTATATTGGTTTTGTCTTTGCACCTAGTAAAAGACAGGTGACCTTGGAAAAGGCTACAGAGCTGGCAAAGCTCATTCCTGCAGGTGTAAAAAAGGTTGGCGTATTTGTTTCACCAAGTCGGGCAGAACTGCTAGAAGCGATTGAAAAAGTTGGTTTGGACTTGGTTCAAGTTCATGGTCAGGTAGCAGATGATTTGTTTGAGGATTTACCTTGTGCCAGCATTCAGGCTGTGCAGGTGGATGGAGAGGGGCATGTCCCCAATTCTCAGGCGGATTATCTACTCTTTGATGCCCCTGTGGCTGGGAGTGGTAAGACCTTTGACTGGGGCCAACTGGATACAGCAGAACTAGCTCAGCCATTTTTCATCGCAGGTGGACTTAATGAAGACAATGTAGCAAAAGCAATTCAACACTTTACTCCCTATGCAGTAGATGTATCGAGTGGAGTGGAGACAGATGGACAAAAAGATCATGAAAAGATTAGAAGATTTATAGAGAGGGTAAAGCATGGCATATCAAGAACCAAATAAAGATGGATTTTACGGAAAATTCGGCGGACGTTTCGTCCCAGAAACATTGATGACAGCAGTTTTGGAGTTGGAAAAAGCTTATCGTGAAAGTCAGGCGGACCCAAGTTTCCAAGAGGAATTAAACCAGCTCTTACGCCAGTATGTAGGACGTGAAACTCCCCTTTACTACGCAAAAAACTTGACCCAGCATATCGGTGGAGCCAAGATTTATCTCAAACGGGAAGATCTCAACCATACAGGGGCCCACAAGATTAACAATGCCTTGGGACAAGTTCTTCTGGCTAAACGCATGGGTAAAAAGAAAATTATCGCTGAAACAGGTGCTGGTCAGCACGGTGTGGCAACTGCAACAGCTGCAGCTCTCTTTAACATGGAATGTACCATCTACATGGGTGAGGAAGATGTCAAACGCCAAGCCCTTAATGTCTTTCGTATGGAGCTTTTGGGAGCTAAGGTTGAGGCTGTGACAGATGGTTCGCGCGTGCTCAAGGACGCAGTTAATGCAGCCCTTCGTTCATGGGTGGAAAATATTGACGATACCCACTATATCCTTGGTTCAGCCTTGGGACCTCATCCTTTCCCAGAAATCGTTCGTGACTTCCAAAGTGTCATTGGTCGAGAGGCTAAACAACAGTACCGTGACTTGACAAGTCAAGATTTGCCAGATGCCCTAGTAGCCTGTGTTGGTGGTGGTTCTAATGCTATCGGTCTCTTCCATCCATTTGTAGAAGATGAGTCTGTAGCTATGTATGGGGCTGAGGCAGCAGGACTTGGTGTGGATACGGAACACCACGCTGCTACCTTGACCAAGGGTCGTCCAGGTGTCCTTCACGGTTCTCTCATGGATGTACTCCAAGATGCCCATGGTCAAATTCTTGAAGCTTTCTCTATCTCAGCAGGTTTGGACTATCCTGGTATCGGTCCAGAACATTCTCACTACCACGATATCAAACGTGCCAGCTATGTTCCTGTGACTGACGAGGAAGCCTTGGAAGGATTCCAACTCTTGTCTCGCGTGGAAGGGATTATCCCAGCCTTGGAATCTAGCCATGCCATTGCCTTTGCAGTGAAATTAGCCAAAGAACTTGGTCCAGACAAGTCTATGATTGTCTGCCTATCTGGTCGTGGGGACAAGGATGTGGTTCAAGTCAAAGACCGCTTGGAAGCAGATGCAGCAAAGAAGGGAGAAGCCCATGTCTAAGACACTAACAGAAAAATTGAACGCTATCAAAGCAGCAGGAAAAGGAATTTTCGTTCCCTATATCATGGCTGGGGACCATGAGAAAGGATTAGATGGTCTTGGTGAAACAATCCACTTTTTAGAAGATTTGGGTGTTTCTGCTATTGAAGTGGGTATTCCCTTTTCAGACCCTGTTGCAGATGGACCTGTAATCGAAGAAGCAGGCTTGCGCAGTCTAGCTCATGGAACTTCTACCCAGGCTTTGGTTGAAACCTTGAAAACCATTCAAACAGAAGTTCCGCTTGTCATCATGACCTACTTCAACCCCCTCTTTCAGTACGGTGTGGAGAAATTTGTCAAAGATCTGGCAGATACAGCAGTTAAGGGCTTGATTATCCCAGACCTGCCTCATGAGCATGCCAACTTTGTAGAGCCCTTTTTGGCAGACACAGATATCGCCTTGATTCCCCTAGTTAGTTTGACCACAGGACTCGAGCGCCAAAAAGAGTTAATCCAGGGAGCTGAGGGATTTGTCTATGCCGTTGCCATCAATGGGGTAACAGGGAAATCAGGAAATTACCGTGCAGACTTGGACAAGCACCTGGCACAATTGCATCAAGTAGCTGACATCCCAGTCTTGACAGGATTTGGTGTGTCTAGTCAAGAAGACGTAGAACGCTTCAATGCGGTATCAGATGGCGTTATCGTCGGTTCGAAAATTGTAAAAGCTCTCCACCAAGGAGAGCCGATTGAGGACTTTATCAAACAAGCAGTAGCTTACCAAAAATAATCACACAAGCAGCAAGTAAGAGGAAAGGCACGAAAGGAAGTCTTTCCTTTTTCTTTTGCAGGAGAAAAGCTAGGATCCCCGTCGCAGAAGCAAACTGAATCAAGATGAGTAATTCGGTCACACTAAAGACGAGAGCACAAGAAGCTAGAAAGAGGAAATCTCCTGCGCCCATGCGGATATCTATGAAATGAGCCATGATTCCGAGGACAAGGAAGAAGACCATAACCAGATTCCAGCCACAGAAAGCCATGAGGATTAGGTGAAACGTCAGCCAGACCAGCAAGGGATATTCCTGATGGAGAAGGTCGTAGATGCCTAAGGTCAAGCCAGCAGTGATTAGGATGACTTGACCCAAGGAAATCCAGCCCCATGACCAAGCTAGAAAGAGGAGTCCTAAGCCCAATTCAAAAAGGGCATACCAGAAAGGATAGTGTGCCTTGCAGTATCGACAGCGAAAGCGACCAATTACTTGAGAGATAATCGGAATCAAATCTAGCGGTCGCAAGCGAGTCTGACAGGAATCGCAGTGACTAGCTGGTCGGATAATGGATTGCTCAGGAAAACGGTCAATGACCAAACCCAAGAAAGAAGCGAGAATGCTCCCGACAAGAAAAAAATAAAGATCAATCATACTTATCTATTCGTAAAAAATAGAAGAAGTAGTATAATAAAGAAACATTGATAAGATGGTGAGGTCAAGATGACAATTCGTTTTGAAGAAAATGTGAGCACAGAAAATGCTCAGCTCGTATGCCGATGGTCTAACTCCCTTGGCAAATCCTTTCAAGAACAATGGATGGGAACAATGATTCCTTTTCCTTTAACAATTCAAATCTTGCAAGATTTGGAAGGAATCTTTTCAATATTTGATGGACAAGAGTTTGTGGGGCTTATCCAGAAAATCAGGCTAGAAGACAGGAATCTTCATATCGGGAGATTTTTTATCAACCCTCAGAAGCAGGGGCAAGGCTTAGGTAGTCAGGCTTTAAGGAAATTTGTTAGTTTGGCCTTTGAAAATGGAGACATAGATACTATTTCTCTAAATGTCTACGAGGCAAATCAAACAGCTTACAAGCTTTACCAAAAAGAAGGATTTGAAATCGTTCGAATGGTTGAAGTACCTATACGAAAATACATCATGAAAAAGGGCAGGTAATAGTCACGTGGGGCTAGAGTCCCAAGGATCTTCAAGGATAAGGAAGTTATCTTTCAAAGTTAGAAACAAGACTTCTATGATTTCTAAGATAGAGGAGATAAAAATGTCGAGACCTAGAAAAATACGAATCTTGCTTGCTTCTGCACTTGCCTTAGTTGTTGGTATCACTCTTTATTTTCAGTATCAAAGCCACCAAGAACGCATCCAATTAAAAACCTCCTTTGAAGAAAAGGACACTATAGCTGTCTTACAACGTTTAATGGATTCAGGGAAATATGCGTCTGATATGCGAAAAGCAGGCTATATTGTTCCTCCCGACGGTGCCATTCGCTTGGATGGAGGAATTGACTCCATAGGGATAAAAGGAGACATCGATTTGAAAATGTTGAATCCTAGAAGGGATGAAGTCTCGTTTTTATTTGAAACAATGGTAGATGAGGAAAAAATAAATGCCTACTATATTTTAGATCATCATTTAACCCTAAAACGTAGTTACTATTCTAATATTAGTAATCAGAAAAAAGAAAGTGTGAACACCTCTCCAGCCGAAGAAGAACGCTTGTTAAAGATTGTTCAAAAAGAGTTGAAAGCTTTTCTAGCTAAGATGTATCAGACTTTGTATGGTTGAGGTTACTAGTGAGAAATGGATGCGAGACTCTGTGCAGAATGTCAACGATGATGAGAAAGGGGGGACAAAATGTTTACAGAATTGCTCTTTATTGTCTCTTTTGTCTTACTTTTACGTTTGTTTAAAAGTAGGCGCTCACGAATGATTATAGGAGTCTTGTATAGTTTGCTGCTAGTTTGGTTTGTCTTTTCCGTTTTGAACTATGGCAAATACACTCCTCAACCAGGTCAATCCGTCAGCTTAAGAGTAAATCCCAGAACACAAGATTTGGAATACTATTCAATCTTCATCTTGAAGAAAAAAGATTCTAGCAGAATTAAATTAACTGGCTCTAGTGTTTGGAGTGAGAGAAATGGTGATGTTTACTATGAAGTAGAGGGACAAAAAATTATAAAAAGCCATGGTTTGGACGAGGTGGACGAAGAACTTCCAAACAAGCAAGCAGAAATTTATTTAGAAAAAGATGGAGTTGTTGTGAGTTACCAAGGTGAAAAAGTCTTTGATGCCACCAATAACAAGCCCTACACGATAACCATTACCAATGTAGACAACCAGCCAGCCCAATTTGAGGCTCAGGTGGTGGATAAATAAGCCAGTCTAGTAGTGTGCAAGCTTTTAAATTTTCTTTCTTTAAAAGGGAGATATTATTTTAAACAAGCATAAAAGCCCTGAAACCAAGGCTTTTTCCTGTTGACATTACCTTTTAGAGAAAATTGGGAAACGTGTTTAGAATCCAATCTACAAAAAAAGAGGACATTTGCGGTCCTCTTTTTGACTACTATAGATGAAAATGTCAATTAAGGTTTAGCCTTATTTTTCATCTTTGTGAAGCATGTTTTTAACACCTTCAATAGCCCCTTCGACAGCGTCTTTTGCATCTTCAGCAACTTCTTTTACTTTAGAAACAACTTTTTCAGCTGTTCCTTCTTTTTCCATTTTTTCATCGCCGATCATTTTGCCGACACCTTCTTTAATGGAACCTTTTGCTTGATTTAATTTTTCTTCTGTTGACATGATTCTGCCTCCTTTAAATTGATTGATTTTGATCAGATGAATTAGTGTACGCGAGCATTTTCTTTTGTTTCGCCTTTAACGGCTTCAACACCTTCGCCTACTTTTTCTTGAACAGCAGCTACACCTGAACCGATACCAGATTTCACTTTTTCAAATTGTTCTGAAGCAAATTCTCCTGTTGAAGAAGCCACGTCAGTTACTCGGTCTTGGAGGCTTACTGAATCTGCTTCATGCTGTTCTTTCGTTTTGATATCAACAACATTCACATTGACTTCAACAACTTCTAGATCAGTCATTTTTGTAACTTGTGATACGACAACATCTTTGATTTCTTTGTACAAAGCAGGGACATTCTTTTGGTATTCAACAACAATGTTCAAGTCAACTGCAACTTGCTCTTTCCCAACTTCAACATTGACACCATGAGTGACATTATCTGTATTGATAATTTTTTCTGTTAGATTAGAGAAGAATCCTCCATCCACATCCAAAAGTCCAGGTACTTTTTCAAGTGAAAGACCAATGATTTTTTGGATTACTTTATCCTCATAAGTGAGTTCCCCTTTAACATCTTGAGAAACAACAGCAATATCTTTTTTTTCTACATTTTTATCTACGTTTGACATACGAGACTCCTTTATTTATTTAAATATTTTTCCTTAACATAGTATCCAGCAAATGCTCCTAGGGCTCCACAAATTAGTACAAAGAGTGTTTTGAAAAAGCCAAAGGATAGGATAAAGCAAGCGAGAATGACACCTACTAAACCTGCAATGATTGGATACTGATATTTTTTAAACCATTCCATTTTTACTTCCTTACTTTACACGACTAACAGTCTTTTTGGTCGTTTTTCGAGGTTCAAATTCTTTTACTTTAACTTCAAGTTTTACCTCACGTTCAATACCAAAGAACTGCTTTAATCCATGAGTTATTTCATTCTGAATGACTAGACATCGATTTGAGATGTTGTCTGAAGGAAGAATTTTCCCTTCTACAGTAACGAAACATTTATTTTTGCGGCTATTTACATGGACCGTTGGTTCTTTCATCAACTGATGATCAATAACCAAACATCGAACAAAGCCTTCGATAGCTGAATTTTTTAGTTTTAATGTATCTTCTTGAGTTTCTAATTGAATCTCTAGATATTGTTTAGGATAAAAGAGTATCACTAACATTGAAATTAAAACTAAAACAGATAGGACAAGTGTCCCCCAAAAGACATATCTAGCAATCAGGAATTCAGCGTAGAGTTCTCTCCAACTGAATAAGTGGATCCCTAAATCACTGACCTGATGATAATCTATGAGAATAGGAAGGAAAATAGTCAAGATTAAGATACAGAAAATAAGTAACAATATTTTCTTTGATTTTGACATATTAAATCCTTTCAATTGAAAAGCTTTAAACCATAATTTTACCCGTCTACAGTATTCAAAATTATGGCTTATCACTTTTAATTTCTTATTAGGTAATGCTTATTTTTTACCAAATAGAAATGAAACGACTGCAACAACAATCACAGCACCAACGATTGACGGAATAATAGCCATTCCAGCCAATGAAGGTCCCCAGCTTCCTAGAAGTGATTGCCCTACAGACGAACCGATAAGACCTGCAAAGATATTTGCAATCAATCCCATTGAACCACCTTTTTTAGTGATTGCACCTGCGATGAGACCAATAAG
Organism: Streptococcus sp. 27098_8_70; assembly: GCF_041432215.1. Lineage (GTDB taxonomy): Bacteria > Bacillota > Bacilli > Lactobacillales > Streptococcaceae > Streptococcus > Streptococcus oralis_CP. The sequence goes on along the minus strand of NZ_JAPVZD010000003.1, from coordinate 97,013 downwards.
ACCTCCTACAATAATGGACCACAACATAGTGTATCCTCCTTTTCTATTTCTAAATCAAAGAGTCAATTTCTTTGATTGAACTAATTATATAGTATTTCAACTTGGAAACATAATAGTTCGTCTTAAAAACCGTACTGTAAACATGTACTTTAGATACAAATAAATAAGAAAATCTTGAAGCTACTGGGTTTCTAAGGGATTAGACTAGTCTTTTTATGACAAGCAAAAGTCGTTGTAAGAGGATAAATACACTCCATGTGGTATAATTGCATGAAGATTGAAAGACAATCCTTCAGTTTATTATAAAGAAAGAAAAGCTATCCATGAGAGATTTATTATCGAAAAAAAGTCACAGACAATTAGAATTATTAGAATTACTATTTGAAAACAAACGCTGGTTTCATATTTCAGAACTAGCAGAATTATTGCACTGTACAGAACGTTCTGTAAAAGATGACTTGTCCCATGTCAGGTCTTCTTTTCCTGACTTGATATTTCATTCCTCAACAAATGGTATCCGTATCATTAATACCGATGATAGTGATATTGAGATGGTCTATCATCATTTTTTTAAGCATTCAACTCACTTTTCAATTTTAGAATTTATCTTCTTTAATGAAGGATGTGATACTGATAGTATTTGCAAAGAGTTTTATATCAGTTCTTCCTCTCTTTATCGTATCATCAGTCATATTAATAAAATTATTAAGAAACAATATCGTTTTGAAGTTAGCCTCAATCCAGTTCGAATCACTGGAAATGAAATTGATATCCGTTACTTTTTTGCTCAGTATTTTTCAGAGAAATATTATTTCCTTGAATGGCCCTTTGAAGATTTTTCGGTAGAACCCTTGTGTAAGCTGTTGGCACTGGTCTATAAAGAAACTGCATTTCCAGTCAATTTCGCCACTCAACGAATGTTAAAGTTACTCCTCGTAACAAATTTATATCGAATAAAGTTTGATCATTTCTTAGAAGTTGAGAAAAATTCTTTTAACAACCAATTGTTAGAGTCTTTCATGCAGGCAGAAGGAATCGACGAGATTGTAGCGAGCTTTGACTCTGAATATCATATCTCTCTGAATAAAGAAGTGATCGGTCAACTGTTTGTATCCTATTTTCAAAAAATGTTTTTCATAGATGAAGAAGTATTCTTGAACTATGCAAAAACAGACAGCTATGTAAAAAAATCGTATCAGTTATTGGGAGATCTAGTAGATCAGGTATCAAGAGAGTATAATCTTCAAGTAGACAATAAGGACAATCTGATTTGGCATCTGCATAATACAGCACATCTGCATCGCCAGGAATTATCGACAGAGTTTATCCTATTTGATCAAAAAGGTAATACAATCAAGAACTTTCAAAATATTTTCCCTCGCTTTGTTTCAGAGGTGAAGGAAGGGATTGAACACTATCTAGAGGCTTTGGATATGGATCGTAGTTCAATGAAGGTCAATCATTTGACCTATACTTTTATCACTCACAGCAAACACTTGGTGCTAAATCTTTTACAAAATCAACCTAAATTAAAGGTTTTGGTCATGAGTAATTTTGATCAGTATCATGCAAAATCAGTAGCTGAGACACTTGCTTACTATTGCAGTAACAATTTTGAACTGGAAGTTTGGAGTGAATTAGAGTTATCACTTGATGCTCTAAAAGAATCACCTTATGACATCATTATTTCTAATTTTATTATTCCTCCTATTGAAAATAAGAGACTGATCTATTCCAATAATGTCAATACAGTCGCTCTCATCTCTTTGCTTAACGCAATGATGTTTATTCGATTGGACGAGTAACTAAGAATAAGAAAAGAATTTCATCTGTATTAGACTCAGAATATCCTAAAAATCTTGTCATTTCTTAGTTCAGAACAAACAAAAAAACCTTGATTCCAAGGCTTTTCCTGTTGTATGTAGATGCCCCCTACATGGATTTGTAAGAACTTTTCATATTGAAAATAAACAAAAGTGTTGAAATATAGCTGATTTTAGGGAAATACTTCTAGGTGTTTTCAATGTCAGGCTTTAAAAACGTGGCAAAAGTGGGGCAAAAACGAATGACTCGTATTTGGTTTGAAAATCTATAATACCTAATGTTTATGCTATTCTAGATATATAGTTTTGTTATAAACAAATGTCAGTGCGAGATCAAATTGGAGGATAAAATAGAAAAACAAATTAATGAAAAAAAAGCCTTGGTTCCCAAAGCTTTTTAATGTTATAAACTCATTAAAATAATCCCCAGTTAGATTTGGAATATTTTTTATTCTGTGTCATATAAAAATAAATAAAATGAATGGTTATAGCTAGAGCTAAAATGGTTGTTATACTCACTACTATTATAGGATTAGAAGCAAAGATTAAAGAGAGAATCAAGGCAGCCAGATAGAGTGTCGCTTGGACACAGTAGTAACTTTTCGAATAGCGAAGATAGTGTTTGTTATAGGGCCCATTTACTAGGACAGCAGCTTGAAAGAGGCCAAATCCGATATAAGAGAAGCTGGTTGCAAAGAGACGATTAGCTTCAGGATTCAGAAGAAAACTCATCGATACAGTCATCATCATAAGCCCAATGAAAATAGGATAGTGACTGTAAATTAGAAATAGCCCCTTTTGATTAGATTTTTCATCAATAGCATGGTCGAATTGACCAAAATAAAACAAGAACAGAGAAATCATAATAATGAGATAAAGAACCGAATAAATCGAGAAATTCTCGATTGTAAAGAAGTTAGCTAGATTCGTAATCATCTCTCCAAACGTAATAATGACAAGAAGGGAGATGCGCTCGATTAAATGGGGGAGATTTACCTGGTAATGCTTATCTTTATTAAGCAAGATACTTGGCATAATAAAGATAAACAGAATACTAGCAAAGAAGATATAGACTCTAACGTAAATAGGAAGAAGAGCTGCTAGATAGACTCCTAAACTTCCTAGACCTGTTATCCATAGAAAATCTTTGATACTTTCCCGTTCAACATCATCGGTTGATTTTCTAAAAAATTCAACCAAATATTGAAAAAATAAGGTAAGGGTTAATGTACCAATAGCCCAACAGAGATAATGAAAATATTGTTGCCAATCAGGTCCAATCATATTGGCTATAAAGAGTAAAAGTCCCATTTTGATAAACATGATTACCATGTTAAATAAAGAGTTCTTTCCATAGCGATTGGTATAATCGGTTTGAATCATCCAGGAATCGATGAGAACCAAAATAGCAATGAAAAAATCAAGGAAAGAATTCCAAGTCAAAATACCGTTATGAAGATGGTGAATTAAAGTAGTTACTTTTGAAATTGCAAAAACAAAAACTAAGTCATAAAAAAGTTCTGAAAATTCTACACGTTTATGTTTAATAAGAGTTGTCATCTTAAGACCTTTCTATTTTAGAAGTACAATTTATTATAACAGAAAATGGTAATGAGAGAAAAGGAGATGCTTAAATAACTTTATGTGGCGCTAATGAACTGCGCCACAAAAGTTAGGTTTTTTCTGTCCAACTTTTGGGGTCAGTACAGAAGGGCCGCTTTTTCTATCGTTTTTAGTGCTAAGACTACACAAAAAAGCCTTGTAAATCAAGGCTTTTTCCTGTTGATTTAGATGCCCCCTACAGGGATTTGGAAAGGACTTTCATATTGAGAGCAATTAAAAATATTGAAATATAAGTGATTTTAGGTATTTTCAATGTCATGATTTAAAAATGGGACAAAAGTGGGGCAAAAACCATACAGATTCTAAACTGTATGGTTCTTTTTTTATCTAACCAAGAAAGGTTAAAACTTATTAAAACACATGCAATCAACTGTTGAAAACTTTTTAGTCCGTGTAATATAAAAACAAGTAAAAAGTTGAACTATAGGGAATATTGTGTCATAATAGGTAATAGATGAATAATTAATAGATTGGAAATAATGCTTTCTTACCTTAACAAGTTGAATTGGTTATACATTTTTTCGTCGCAATTGTGTCTATCTCTCGAGTTTAGCTAGTTTTTATAAGCTCTGGTTTCTAATCAATATAACAAATTTTAGAAGTGCATAAGACAAGATGGTGACATTACTACAGTCATTTCTAGTCACCATATGTTGCTGGCACAGGCTGTTTGTAGTGTTGGCTATTTACTAGTCAGTTTAATCGGAGTGTTTAATTTTTATTGTTGAAAGGTTTTTATATGGCGAAAATTCTATCTTTAGGTCTGACAGGTAAGAAATTACTTGCTCAGGGGTTCTTGTTTGTTCTGCTAGGTCTCATCTTGATGGTCACGGGGACTTGGTTGCCAGTAACAGTTATTCGCCTGGTTCTGTTTTTAGCTTGGATAGCAACGGTCGTAGATTTGCTATTAAGAGTTTTCAAAAAAAGCCAGTCAACGGATACCTTGGGAGTTGCACTGGTTAAATTGTTAGTGCTGGGATATTTGCTAGGTTCTAATCTTGCGACTGATATACCGATTTATGTTCTGGCTCTTGTGATTGGAGTTTATCAGATTTTTCATGCTAGTATTAACCTTGTCACCTATGTTCTCTACCGCAAAAACAAAATTCGACCTCGTTTTCGTCTCTTACTAGATGGACTCGTACTAGTTTTTCTTGGTGGGACTAGTCTTTTGTCCTCTACAGGAAATTCTGTCTTTCAACTCTTTGTATTAGGGGCTTATTTTTTCCTTTATGGTGTGTCCAATATCCGTGATGGTTTCTTGTTTGAGGAGGAAATTGGGAAAAACCATCTCAAACGTCGCATTAGAATTAGCTTACCTATTGTCCTAGCCGCTCTCATCCCTGCAAGAACTTTAGCAAAAATCAACAAATTCATGCAGGAAAATGCTGATGAGAGAGAGGATATCCATCTTGGAATGGTGAAGTCTGGTAAGACAGCGGAGCTTGAAATTTTTGTTCATACAGCTGAGACCTCTCTGTTTTCGGCAATTGGTCATGTGGATATCTGCTATCAAGGCCGTGTTATTTCTTATGGCAACTATGATCCGTCTTCTGAGACCTTATTTGGCATGGTAGGAGATGGTGTCTTATATTTCTGTGATCGTGACAAGTACATTGACCTATGTAAACGTGAGAGTCAAAAAACGCTTTTTGGTTATGGGATAGATTTGACGCCTGAAATGGAAAAAGCAGTTCAGAAAAAGTTGGCTGAATTGAAACAACTGACGATTCCATGGGAGCCAAGTGCAGATAAAATCATGACAGGTGATGGTAAGGAAGACTACACCTACGCTTATAAAATCAGACATGAGACAGATGGGGAACTTTATAAATTTATCAAATCTAAGTTTAAATCCTACTTTGTCTTATCTACAAACTGTGTGCTCTTGGCTGATACCATAGTCGGTCAGGCTGGCACCGATATCCTCTCACCCAAAGGATTTATCGCTCCAGGAACTTACCAAGCCTACCTTAATCGAGAGTTTGAAAAACCAAATAGTATAGTCGTATCTAAACATGTTTATTAAGGAGAATTTATGAACTTAGTAAAAAAATACACCCCGTTAATACTTTTTATAGGGCTGGTTGCTCTTGTAATTCTGAATGCATCGAGCTTTATATCAGGAGCAATCTCTCTCTTTGATGTAATATCAACCTTGATTTATGGTGCTGTTATTGCTTTTGTTCTTAATGTTCCTATGAAAAAAATTGAACAGTACTTAGTTAAATTGAAGGTAAAGGCAGAGTTGCGTCGTCCGATTGCCATGGTACTTGTTTTCCTAGCTCTTATCTTAATCGTGATTGCTCTTTTGGTTTTGGTGCTGCCAACCCTAGCCCAGACTATTAGTCAGCTGGGAACAGTCCTTTCAACAGTCCTTACTCAACTTGGGAAATTGCTAGGCAGCTCGGAATTTGTAACCAAAGACATGTTGTCAACTATCGTATCAGGCATACAGGGACAATCTAGTTCTATTAGCCAAGCTTTGATAGGTTTTTTATCAGGTCTGACTAGTAATATCGGCAATATTTTTTCAAGTTTGATGAATGCCTTTTTGATTATAGTCTTCACCTTTTTATTTTTATCCAGTAAGGAACATTTGGCAGCGATGACGAGTCGACTTCTAAAAGTTTTTCTTCCAGAGAAGGTGGTGATAAAGTTGACTTACATTGGACAAGTAGCACTAGAGACTTATGACCAATTTTTGATGGGTCAGCTGATTGAAGCAGTTATCATAGGAGTTATGATAGCGGTTGGTTACAGCGTGTTTGGGATACCCTATGGAGTAATGACAGGTATCTTTGCAGGAGTGCTATCGTTCATTCCTTATGTAGGGCCTATGATTGCTTGTGTTGTGGGAGCGATTTTTATCTTCACAGTGAGTCCTACTCAAGCCTTACTTTCTCTTCTTCTATATCAAGTTATACAGCTGATTGAAGGAAACCTTATTTATCCTAGAGTTGTAGGTCAGTCTATTGGTTTGCCAGCTATTTTCACGCTTGCGGCTGCTAGTATTGGAGGCAATCTCTTTGGCTTACTTGGGATGATATTCTTTACACCGATATTTGCTGTTATCTATCGATTGGTTAAGGAATTTGTCGTTGCAAAGGAAAATCAGGTAGATTAAGAAAAACTAAATTTAATAAGATATACTGAGAAGAGAGTGAGAGATTCTCTTCTCTTTTATTTTTAAATACTTTTCTACAAAAAGCTATTAGACGTTAAAAAAAGCCTTGGTTTCAAGGCTTATTTCTGTTGATTTAGATGTGCCCCCTGCAGGGCTCGAACCTGCGCCCCATAGCTTAAGAGTCTACTGCTCTACCGACTGATCTAAGAAGGCAACAGAAAAAGCTGAGAATGTAACTTCCCAGCTATTTTAATATGCCCAAAATGGCAGCTAGATTATTTACGAAAGGCATCAAGGATATAGGTGAAACCAACAATTAAAAATGCAAAGGCAACGACATAAACGACAAAGACACTTGTAGCTACTGGATTGAACAAAATCACTAGACCTAGTAAAAATGCAAGCAACGCTATCCACATGATATGGTTGCCAATAATAGGGAAAATCAATCCCAGACGATTGCCTTTAAAGAAAGCTATAATGGCTTCTACAATTAACCAAATTCCTAAAATAGTTGGAATGACAACTGGCAGCGTCACAAAGCCATAGGCAACGAGGTAAAGAGCTAAGAGAAGATTAACAATCCCTTGGAAAAGATGAGCTGGTGAGCGAAGCTCTTTTGGTACAGAGAAATAGCCTAAAATAGCTGCTATAGAAGAAACCAGTAAACCAAATGCAATCCACCAGCTGTAAGCAACAAGATTAGCTACTGGGTTTGTAAATAGGAAAAGTCCTAAAAGGACAAAAACAACTCCTGCAAGGAATAGCAGTAAACGATTAGAAAATTTCATTTCAATACCCCCTATATAGTATAGTATAGTTTGATAATAAAAATATTATACACCTTTTTAGAGGAAATGTCAATAAACAAAATGGAAAATTTGGAAGTTTCAGTTTTTATCATTTTGAAAATAAAAAGAGAAGATAAAATTTGTCTTCTCTACATGAAAATATTGTATGGCATCAAAGCAAAAGTAACTGGCTTTACACTATTTGTTAAGATGTAATTTGATTCAAAAAGAAAAGATAGATTTAAAAGTGGGGCAAATGATGGAGCAAATCAGTTATAGACAAGCAAAAAAGCCTTGAAATTAAGGCTTTTTCCTGTTGTATTTAGTGCCCCCTACATGGATTTGTAAGAACTTTTCATATTGAAAATAAATAAAAATGTTGAAATATAGCTGATTTTAGAGAAATACTTTTAGGTGTTTTCAATGTCAGGATTTAAAAATGGGGCAAAAGTGGGGCAAAAATAACGAATGACTCACATTTGATGATTTTAGATAAAAGTATGGGGGAGTAAGTGAACAGAAGAGTTGCTTACTCCTTTTTAAAATTTATATATGCTTTTTGTTTTACAAAAAAATAGAGTAATTATGATTTGGTTATTTTTTAGTATTAGAATTGATTACATAAGAAACGGAGGAACATTATATGGAAATTATGCTTGAAACAAGAAATTTAACAAAGAAAATCAAAAAACAAATGGTACTTGAAAATATATCAATTAAAGTAGAGAAAGGAAAGATATATGGACTATTAGGACCGAATGGTGCTGGGAAATCAACGCTATTAAAAGTAATTACTAAAGTTATGAATTGTACATCAGGGGATATTTTTTTTGAAGGAAAAAGCATGTGTACACAAGATTTAAAAAAAGTTGGAGCTATCATAGAGCATCCTGCCATCTATCCAAATTTAACAGCATACGAAAACTTAGAAGTTTTAACAGTATTATTAAATATTGATAAAAGAAGAATTGATTATGTGTTAAAAACAGTTGGGTTAGAAGACACAAATAAAAAATTGGTAAGAAATTTTTCATTGGGGATGAAACAAAGACTTGGAATTGCAATGACACTAATAAATAATCCAGAATTATTGATACTTGATGAACCAACTAATGGACTAGATCCTTTGGGAATTCAAGAGTTAAGAGAATTGATAAAAGAGTTTTCTAAAAAAGGGATTACAGTCATTATTTCAAGTCATATTCTGAGTGAGATTCAACAGATAGCAGATAAGATAGGGATTATTAATAATGGGCATCTCATTTATGAAGCTAATAATTCTGATGAGATGGATTTGGAAAAATTGTTTTTAGAAATGATAAAAAAGGATGTGAAAAATAATGATTAGTTATATTAAAACAGAGTTAATGAAAGAAAAAAGATCTGCTAACTTAAAGTTAGGAATTATTGTGCCTATAATTTTTGTTTTATTTAATATAGCTATGATTAGTTTGATGGGGGAAAGTCCAGAAGGAAAAAGTTACATATTGGCAACTTCTTTTAATTGGTATCCACTTTTAATTCTCCCAATAGTTTTGAGCTTACTAGTTGTGAATATAAATGTTAAAGAAAAGAGCGAGCATATTGTTTTACAAAAAAGCAAAAATCTAAGTTTTACAAAAATAGAATTGGCAAAAAATATTATTATTGTAGCTGAATTATTTATTATTCTACTAATATCAACAATATTAATATTTACTGTTGCGACATTTTTTCTAGGTGAAAAAATATCGCTAAGTCAATTAATTATAGCTACTATTTGTCTTTTTATTGGAAGTTTACCGATCGTTGCTTTATCTTTTTTGATATATGGACTTACAAAAAAGAAAGCTGTTCTTATATTGTTGAATTTTGTGTTGACATTCCCATCGGCTGTGATTGCAGTAACAAAAAATTGGATTTTATTTCCATGGTCATATAACTTGCGAATGCTTAGTCCAGTTGTTGGAGTACATCCAAATGGGACTTTTCTTGAGACTGGCTCTAAACTAATGAATATGGATGCAACATACTTAGGATTGCTTTTAAGTATTGCGGTCTATGTAGTCGTATTAACATTAAGTCTTTTAATTAACAACAAAAGGAGTAAATGAAGTGCATAATATGATATCGTCATACTGGCTTAGAAGTAGAAGGACACCAGTAAGACTAATGACTTTTTTATGCCCAATCCTATTTTCTTTGATTTATGGTATTTATTCGATGAATTCAAAAGGATTAATAGGGAAAGAAATGGGAGTGTTCTTTTGCGCATATATAATTTTAGCAAATTTTTCAATGTGTTTTTATATACCAATGATATATGAGGTTGATAAGGTAGCTGGGAATTTTGCAAATGATTTAAGGACTGGGATTAGTAGGAAAAAAATATTCTTTTCTAAATCTATTTATATCTCTATATTACTATTTATAATTGAATTTATATCTATCTTGGTAATGATATTAGTCGGGTTTGGAAAAGTTGAGTTTAATTATATAAGTACAGTTTTATGCTTTTTGATTGGTACAATTATGCTGATGCCAATGATTCCTGTTTATCAATTTTTAAGTTTGAAATTAGGTTTTTCTGGCAGTATACTAATCGGAATTTTTTTAACATTATCAGGTATTTTGTTAGGTACCACAGAATTAGGCAGTAATATTTGGTATTTATTACCTTTTGTTTGGCCGATAAAACTTATTTTTGCTTATACAAGTCATGAAGTTACAAGTCATGATATTTTGATGTTTTTAGCATTATCAGTAATCATTACTGTATTGTTTATAGGCGTATTTAATATTTGGTATAATAGATGGGATGGTATTAATAAAATGGAGGAGTAGAATGAACTTATTAATCATAGATGATGATAAAGATCTATTACGACTTTTAGAGTTGACTTTTAAAAAAGAATATAATGTTGACCTTTGTGATTCAGCTGAAAAAATTGTTCCTGAACAGCTGGTTAAATATAATTTGATTATTCTTGATGTCATGATGGATAAAATGGATGGATTTGAGTTTTTATCACGATATAGAGAATTGATAGATGCACCGATTATCTTGTTGACGGCTAAAAGTTTTGAAAAGGACAAGATAGAGGGATTTGCCTTAGGTGCAGATGATTATGTTACAAAGCCATTTTCTGTATCTGAAATAAGGGCGAGGGTTGCAGCACATATTAGAAGAGAAAATAGAGATAAGCACAGTAGAATAATTGATTATCCAATTTCTTGTGACTTATTGTCTAAAAAAATATATTTCAAGGAAGATGAAATTACTCTTACCAAAAGTGAATATAAAATATGCGAATTACTTTTAAAAAATAGAAACCAGGTTTTTACTAAAGAAAAGATTTATACAACAATTTATGGATATGATGCTGAAGGTGATAGTTCAACTTCTATTACAGAAAGAATAAAAAAAATAAGAGAAAAATTTGCTGGATTTCATATAGATCCAGTTAAAACTATTTGGGGAGTAGGTTATCAATGGGAACTAAAAAAAGTTTAACCTATTTAATTAGTAAATTTGCAATTTTAGAATTGTTTTTTGTACTATTTATGAGTTTATTTTCCTATATGCCTCTAAACATCTTAATTAACACTGGGGTAGTATATCCTGCAAATTATGCTGAAAGGCATTCTGATACAGTAAAATATGAGTTTCAAAAAGAGAATTGGGAAATTGATAAAATACCATTTTTTTATGAATATCAATTAAGAGATAATGGAGAAATTATAGAAAATACGATTGATGAACGCTATAATCAAAAAATAAGTGAGGCATTGCAAAAAGGAAAATCTTCAAAGGAACACATAATAGGTTCAGATGTATTTAAGGCTTTTAAAAATGGTAATAAAGATTTGATCATAAAATATAAAATTAGTGCTATACCTACCAATCCAAATGTATACAAAATAATTGGAAATTTTGAATTGGTGTATTTTACAAGCATGTTTTGTCTATGGCTAATTGGGTTTATTTATTTAATAAGTAATTTGACAAGGAAATTAAGGAGTGAAATTAGAAAGATATCCAAGGCTAATGAAAATATTGAAAAATTACAATTAGAATTTGAAAGAGAGTATTCTGATTATACAGAAATTTCAGGAGTGTTAGATTCTATAGATAGTATGGCAAGGAGCTTAAAGGCATCATTAGAAAAACAATGGAATATGCAGATGACACAAAAAGAAATGATTCAATCGATTACTCATGATGTGAGGACTCCGATTACTCTAATTAAGGGGAATATAGAATTATTAAAAGAAGATCAAGAAAATGTTCTTGAAAGAGCAGAAGATGCTTTAAATGGTGTGGAGAGATTGGAATCTTTTTTAAAAAAACTAAATGAATTTTCTGATTTGATGGAAGCTCCAAAGGAAGTTGTATCAAAAGAAGTTTTAGACGATTGGATAAAAATTGTGACTAGTATTTGTAAACTTAAGGGTTTTAGCTTGTCAATTCTTTCGTCTGATGAAAGTAACATTAAATTAGATAAAAATTCAATTGCTATTGCGATACAAAATTTAGTAAATAATGCAATTGAGAACTCTTCAGTGGGTTCTACGATATTTATCGGTTTTTATGATGATATAGATGATTATACTATTGTGGTCAGGGATCAAGGTGATGGATTTAATAATGATATTCTTTATGATCTAAGAGAAAAATATGTATCAACGAAAATGTATGATAATAATATACATGGATTAGGGCTTTCAATTGTTATGAAAATACTTGAAAATAACAAGGGACAATTGTTACTAAATAATTATGATGATCAAGGTAATGGTGCTGAAGTTAAAATGGTATTTAAAAAGTAAGCATATTTTAAAAAATTAATAAATCTGGTTATCAAGGGGATAAATTTTCGTTTCTGAGATAGTTCCTAATTCTGAAAGTGATGAATTAAATCAACTATCTTTAGTGTCTTTTATAGATCGTATTGAGATTGGAGAGGATAATTCAATTAATTTTGTCTTCAACAATATTGAAACAGTGAACCTGCTTCAAGTAACTGGAAGAACTGAAGAATAAGATTATACAATAGAAAAGCGAGCCTAAAACTCGCTTTTTTTATTTAATCTAATAGGTCCTTATTTTCAATTAAGAGTTCTAGTGGGGATTTATCTCTTGCTACAATAAAACCGGGTTCATATTGGGTATGAAATGTTCTTTTCTGAGAAGTTGGATCAATATACAATTCATCTCCATCTTCTGTGTATAGTTGGTTGCCTCTTGTTAGGTAAAGTAAATCCTCTAAGTACTGTCCATCAGTTTGTAGAAAATGTTCGATGTATTTGACAGCCTTTAAGATTTCACTTACTTTATCAGAGTATTCATTAGATTCAAGAACACTCTTTTCTAACTCAATCTCTTTACTAGTTCCAAATAGTTGGGTTGGAGTTGCATTAAAATATTCTGCTATCTTATCTAAATTTGCAAAGGTAGGATAGCTTTTTTGTTTTTCATAATCAGAGATGGACTGTTTACCGATTCCTAAATCTTCCGCAAGTTGAGTTTGACTTACTCCTTTTTCTATGCGTAGTCGTGCCAAATTGGGTCCAAAATTTTGAATAATAAAGGTCATGATAAACTCCTATGTTGTATTTTAAACTTATTCTATCATCTATAAACTTACAAATCAAGTTTTTAGTTGACTATTTAAAATATTTTTTATAAAATATATTTATAACTTATAAATAAGTTATAAACGATACAAAGTAGCTCGTAAGTTTAGGAACAGTGAGTGAGGAGGAAGTTGAGGACGAGACTATGACTTATGACTATTCGAAGCCTTGGTGCTAGAAATTGTGTGGACAAGGTCAAGGGACGAGCCTGACGGGAAGTCAGGCGAAGTCCTGCAGACTGGCGTCCAGACAATTTCTAGCCAAGCAAAAGCTGGCTATTCTAACAGCCAGCAAAAAGGTACACTTAGGGCAACGCCCAAAGAACGACGGAACGAGCAAACGTTGATTTGACGGTGTTTCTGAGACCTAAAAAATCTAAAAGAAGGGGGGACAATTTTGTTGGTTTCTATACAAGATTTAAGAAACATTCAAGAACGATGTGATGTAGGAGAATTAGTACAGCGGTTAGATGTCAGTATTGATAGATTAACGGTTATCTGGGATACAGACACTGGTTCCCTAAGACGAATTTTCAAAAATCTGAAACAGGCAATAAGTACAAGAGTTGATTCATTTGAACTATATGATAATGTACGAGATGATGTCTTTACTTTAGCTAAAAATTTTAATGAGTATGATTCGATCAATATTATATTTTTCCAATTATCCACTTATGGAGGTGAACAATTGATTCGAATTGATTTCAATCCTAATATTTTAAAAGAATTTGACGGAATGAAAGTATGGAGACAATTAATGTACTTTGCTAAATTGAATTCATTGACGGTACGTTTGTCTCGTTTTGATTTGGCATTTGACATTTTCAACAGGCCTGAAATCGTTAATTTGCAACATATTAAAGGTGGTGTTACCCATAAGGTCTTCTATGGTAGAGGGGGTGAATTAGAGACGAAATATTGGGGTTCTAGCGGTAGTAATGTACAAGTTAGGTTATATGATAAGAATAAAGAAATCATTGCTCACAAGCGCGAAGAGAAGCTAGATTTGGCTGTAAATCCGTTTTGGTGGAGATTGGAGTTCCAACTCAGAACCAAAGCGATTGGTGAGGAGATGGTCCAAGATGTTATGAATCGACTTGATAATTTCGGATTTTATAAGCTAGAACATATTCGAGTGGATCAAAGAGCATTTACAATTATCTTTCTCAACAATCCTGAACTGTTATCATTGGCTTTTCCAAATTTAAAATCAGACAGCATCAAAAAGAAAAAAACAAGAGTCCGTAAACTATTGAGAGAAGAAACGAACCAATTTGCGGAAGAATTAAAAGAAGTATTAATACAGAACCTCCCTAAATTAAATGCAGAATTACAACTACTTGTAGGTGAGTTTCTGAATTTAGAAAATAAATAAGGAGGATAACTATGGACAATAATTTAATTAGTAACAAAGAATTAATTGAAATGGGCTATCGCCCTCATACAGCAAATGATATCATTCATCAGGCGAGAGAATTACTTGTATCACGAGGCTATACATTTTATAATCGCAAACGTTTGATGGTTGTTCCAAAAAGTGTTGTAAATGAGATTCTGGGAACAGAGGTGGCGTAATATGGCAAGTGTTCGTTATCGAAAGCGAGGAGATAGTAATTTATGGACCTATGAAATTCGTAGCGAAGGAAAAACTGTTGCTCATAATAGCGGTTTTAAAACAAAAAAACTTGCAGAGTCAGAAGCTGAACCGATTCTGCAAGAACTTCGTTTAGGAAAAAGAATTTCTAGAGATATTTCTCTTGTAGATCTGTATCAAGAATGGCTTGAACTAAAAATTCTACCGAGTAGTAGGTCGGAAGAGACAAAGAGAAAATATCTTCTCCGTAAAAACACAATTGAAAGATTATTTGGAAATAAAAAAGTCACTCAAATTCGTGCGAGTGACTACCAAAGAATTATGAATAAGTATGGGCAAACAGTTGGTAGAAATTTTCTTGGTAGATTGAATACTGGGATTCATCAGAGCATCCAAATGGCAATTGCTGACAAAGTTCTAATTGATGATTTTACACAACATGTCGAGTTATTTTCATCCAAAGAACAACAGATGACAGAAGAGAAATATTTACATACAGAAAAGGACTATCTGGATTTACTTTTAGCAGTAAAGAAAAAATTTGATTACCAACGTTCAATTGTTCCTTATATCGTCTATTTTCTATTAAAAACAGGCATGAGGTTTGGAGAATTAATAGCGTTAACTTGGAATGAAGTTGACTTTGACAGAGGGCTGCTAAAAACATATAGGAGGTTTAATACCCTTTCTCATAAATTTGTCCCTCCAAAAAATAAAACGTCTATTCGGATGGTACCGATAGACGAAGAATGTATTAAGATATTACAAGTCCTAAAAATTGAACAGGAGAAGGCTAATAAAGAGCTAGGAATCAAGAATAGGTATAAAATGATTTTTCAGCATTATGGATATATTCACTTGGTACCAGACATTGCAAGTGTCAATAAAGCTTTGAGTGTTCTTTTAAATGAATTAGATATTTATCCAATTATCACGACAAAAGGAGCACGTCATACCTATGGAAGCTACCTCTGGCACAAAGGATTTGACCTTGGAGTTATTGCAAAAATTCTAGGACATAGAGATATTTCAATGTTAGTAGAAGTATATGGACACACTTTAGAAGAGAAAATTTTTGAAGAATTTAATCAAATTAGAGATGTTTGGAAAGATTGCTCATAAAAAAATGTGGGGCAAATGATGGGGCAAATCAGTTATAGACAAGCAAAAAAGCCTTGTAAATCAAGGCTTTTTCCTGTTGATTTAGATGCCCCCTACAGGGATCGAACCTGTGACCCACGGATTAAGAGTCCGCTGCTCTGCCAGCTGAGCTAAGGAGGCAAAGAAAAAAGCTGTATTGGTGCCGAAACTTCACGGTTTGTATTGAACCCGCGCAATTAAGCAGGTGGGCAACTCGCTCTAACTGAAGCTGTTTCCGTGTGAGACGGCCTACATGCTGTTAGAAGACTTTTGTTTCCCTAATAATACAAAAAATAGTCGGTCAACACTTAAGTGTGAAGTCGTACACCACAGCGTTTCTATATTTATATGATACCACTTTTTCAAAAAAATTCAAGAGGAAAATTTATTTTTTTGAAAAGGATTTCACAAGTTCCGTAATTTATCAATGGTTTCCTTACGTTGGGCTAAGGCCCGTTCGTACTTGCCAGTTTCCTCTGGTGAAAAGTAGCTATGATTGCGAATCTTTTCTGGCAAGTAGTCTTGTTTGACCCAGTGTCCAGGATAGTTGTGTGGATAGAGATAGTTTTGAGCGTTGCCCAATTCCTTGCTACCACTATAATGTCCATCACGCAGATGTCGTGGAATGGGCAAATGCCCTGATGTTTTGAGGTCAGCAAGAGCCTTGTCCATAGCCACATAGGCTGAGTTGGATTTTGGAGAAAGGGCCAAATCAATCACGATATTGGCAATGAGAATGCGAGCTTCTGGGAAACCAATTCTTTGTGCAGCATCTAGAGCAGTTACGGTATGAATCTGGGCTTCAGGATTGGCCAAACCAATATCCTCATAGGCAATCACAGTCAAACGACGAGCGAGACTAGGCAGATCCCCAGCTTCAATCAAGCGGGCAGCATAGTGGAGACTGGCATCGACATCCGAGCCACGGATGGACTTTTGCAGGGCTGAGAGGACATCGTAGTGACCGTCCCCATCCTTATCCATGGTAATGTAACTTCTCTGCAGGCTGTTTTCCATGATGTCAAGCGTGATATGGCGGATGCCCTTGTCATTTTCGGGAGTAGAGAGAACAGCCAAATCTAGTGAATTAAAAGCAGAACGCAGGTCTCCGTTTGTAGAGGTCGCGATGAAATCCAGTGCATCCTCATCCAGCTCAACTGGGAAATCAAAGCCACGCTCAGGGTCAGTTAGAGCTATCAGAATCGCCTCTTTGACATCTTGATTAGACAAGGGTTCTAACTCAAAAATCTGAACACGGCTACGAATGGCTGGAGTGACTGAAAAGAAAGGATTTTCAGTGGTAGCCCCAATCATGATGACCAGACCACTTTCCAAGAGGGGAAGTAGAAAATCTTGCTTAGTTTTATCTAGTCGGTGAATCTCGTCCAGTAGCAGAACCAGTCCTCCAGAAAATTTAGCTTCTTCGGCGATTTCTTGCAGTCGCTTTTTACTATCAACAGTCGCATTGAAGGTCCGAAAGGCATACTTGGTGGTCCCAGCGATGGCAGAGGCGATACTGGTCTTTCCGATACCCGGAGGTCCGTAGAGAATCATGGAGGACAGACGGTTAGCCTCCACCATGCGGCGGATGATTTTTCCTGGTCCGACCAGATGTTCCTGACCGATGACCTGGTCGATGGTTTTTGGGCGCATGCGAAGCGCGAGATTGTCAGGCATAGCAGTCCTTTCTAACATGGATTTTCTGATGTATATGTGGTAAGATGGTAGTATCTATTTTAGCATATTTCCGAGCAATCGGGGCGATTAAAGAGTCGCATAGAAAGAGGACAAAATGGCAACATACGGATTTTTAGATGTTTTAGAGGAGGAGTTGGACAAGAACTTTCCCTTTGACTATGAGATTAGCTGGGACAAGCGCAATCATGCGGTTGAAGTAAGTTTTCTATTAGAGGCACAAAATGCTGCAGGAGTGGAGATGCTGGATGAGGATGGAGAGGTTTCGTCAGATGATATCCTTTTTGAAGAAGCGGTCCTTTTTTACAATCCTGCCAAGTCAACAGTCAATGCAGAAGACTATTTAACGGTCATTCCTTATCTACCTAAAAAAGGATTTTCTCGTGAATTTTTAGCTTATTTTGCACTATTCCTCAAAGATACTGCCGAGGTTGGGCTGGATGCGCTCATGGACTTTTTGGAAGACCCAGAAGCAGAGGAATTCGTCATGGAATGGAACCAAGAAGTCTTTGAAGAAGGGAAAGCAGGCTTGAAAGAAGGAGAATTTTATCCTTATCCGAGATACTAGGAGTCTAATATGGAAATAGAAATTTCTGATTTTACAGGTTGCAAAATTGCCCTCTTTTGTGGTGATAAGATCTTAACTATCTTGCGTGATGACAAATCAAACATTCCATACCCTAATACCTGGGAACTGCCTGGTGGTGGGCGAGAAGGCGATGAAAGTCCTTTTGAGTGCGCGGCGCGTGAAGTTTATGAAGAACTGGGAATTCATCTGACTGAAGATTGTCTGCTTTGGAGTAAGGTTTACCCAAGTATGCTTTTTGCGGATAAACAATCCGTATTTCTAGTTGGCAAGTTGGCTCAGGAACAGTTTGACCAGATTGTCTTTGGAGATGAAGGGCAGGGCTACAAACTGATGGGCATCGAGGAATTTCTTGGCTCAGATAAGGTCGTGCCCCAGTTGCAGGATAGAGTGAGGGACTATTTGGAGGAAGTAAATGATTTTTGCAATTGCAACAACGACGTTAAATAAGGAAGTTAAACACAAACTAAAAACTGGACAATATTCTAGAGAAGAAGCTACATTCATCTATATGGAATATTTAAAGTTAAAGAAGCAGAGAGAAAGTGGCACGAAAATAGCTGGGATTTCTACGGCTGTTATTTGGGTATTAATGCTTGTTATACCCTTACTGAGTGGTAGAGGTCTCGTACTGCCCCTTTCAGTATATTTTTTATTTTTGATACTGTTTGCAGGAATTGTTCTATTTGTTTATTATCTTATGTTTGGTATTTTTAAACGGCAGATTCATAGCGCAATGAAAGAACACTACACAGATGTAATTGAGGAATTTGAGGGTCAGTAAAACAGCTTGTGGAAGAGCATAGGAAGCGAGTTGAGAGAGTGAATTTGGAGGTATTAGTATGATTCAGATTGTCCAAGCAGGAGCAGAAGATTTAGAAAAGATTATTGCCATTCAAAGAGCTAGCTTTAAGGCTGTCTATGAAAAATACCAAGATGAGTATGATCCTTATCTCGAGGATCGTGAACGAATCAAGTGGAAATTGGTTGAGCGTCCTAATAGCTATTACTACTTTGTGAAAGAAAAGGACGAAAATATCGGGTTTTTACGAGTTCAGACCAATGAAGAGTTGACGGAGGCTTGGTTGGGAACGGCTGCGATTTTGCCCCAGTATCAAGGAAAAGGTTATGGTTCTGAAGGATTGGAATTGCTGGAAAAGGAATTTCCGACGATTAAACAGTGGGATTTGTGTACGGTATTACAGGATGCGGGCATGGTTGCCTTTTATGAGAAAAATGGCTACCGTCAAACCCATATCGAGCCTGAAAAAGAAGGTATGGATATGGTTTACATGAAAAAATTGATTGACAAATAGAAAGGATGGTTCGGTTACATTTCTAAACTGAACCCGCCCTAAACACTGTACCAAAAAGATAAACTTCTCTTAGACACAAGCGTCTTCAGAGAGTTTCCTATTTTGGCTTTGTGTTTTACGGGCTTGGTATCTTAATTATGGAAACATGGCAAGAGTTAAAAGTTACAGTGAAGCGTGAGGGGGAGGAGCTGGTCTCCAATCTCTTGATTGAGCTAGGAGCGCAAGGTGTTGCGATCGAAGACAGTATGGACTATGTGGGGAATGTCGACCGTTTTGGTGAAATATTCCCTGAAGTCGAGCAGCAAGAAGAAATCGTGGTGACAGCCTACTACCCTGATACGGTTGATGTAGCTGTAGTTGAGGCGGACTTGCAGGCTCGCCTAGCAGAATTAACTGATTTTATGGATCTAGGAGAGGTCAAGATGGGCACGACTGACTTGGCTGAGGAAGACTGGGCAGACAACTGGAAGAAATACTATGAGCCAGCTCGCATCACTCATGATTTGACCATCGTGCCATCTTGGACAGACTATGAGGCGACTGCTGGAGAAAAGATTATCAAACTGGATCCAGGCATGGCCTTTGGGACTGGGACGCATCCAACCACCAAGATGAGCCTCTTTGCCTTGGAGCAGGTTCTTCGTGGTGGCGAAACGGTGCTAGATGTGGGGACTGGTTCAGGTGTCCTCTCTATCGCCAGCTCGCTACTTGGTGCTAAGGAAATTTTCGCTTACGACCTGGATGATGTGGCAGTTAGTGTGGCTCAGGAAAATATTGAGCTCAACCCTAGCATGGAAAATATCCATGTTGCTGCTGGAGATTTGCTCAAGGGTGTGGAGATTGAAGCAGATGTCATTGTGGCCAATATCTTGGCGGATATTCTCATTCATCTGACAGACGATGCTTATCGTTTGGTCAAGGACGAAGGCTACCTGATCATGAGTGGGATTATCAAGGACAAGTGGGACATGGTACGCGAGTCAGCTGAGTCAGCTGGATTTTTCCTTGAAACCCACATGATTCAAGGGGAATGGAATGCCTGTGTCTTTAAGAAGACTAAGGATATTTCAGGTGTGATTGGAGGCTAACATGCAGCAGTATTTTGTCAAGGGTAGTGCAGTCTCTCCTGTCACCATTGAGGACAAGGAAACCAGCAAGCATATGTTTCAGGTTATGCGCCTGAAAGAAGAGGATGAAGTGACCTTGGTCTTTGATGATGGGATCAAGCGCTTGGCGCGCGTGCTAGATGTGGAAAATCGTCAGTTTGAGTTGGTCCAAGAATTAGCTGAAAATGTCGAACTTCCCATCCAAGTGACTATCGCATCAGGCTTTCCCAAGGGAGACAAGCTGGAGTTTATCACTCAAAAAGTAACGGAACTGGGTGCCAGTCAAATTTGGGCCTTCCCTGCTGACTGGTCAGTTGCCAAGTGGGACGGCAAGAAATTGGGTAAAAAGGTTGAAAAACTAGAAAAAATCACCCTTGGAGCGGCAGAACAAAGCAAGCGTAATATCGTTCCAAGTATCCAGCTTTTCGAGAAGAAAGCAGATTTTCAAACTCAGTTTGACCAGTTTGACTCTATTATAGTAGCCTATGAAGAATCAGCAAAAGAGGGAGAAGCCGCGGCCCTCTTACAAGCAGTCACTGGTCTTGAAAAGGGAGCTAAATTGCTCTTTATCTTTGGTCCAGAAGGCGGTCTCTCACCTGCAGAAATTGAAAGTTTTGAAGCTAAAGGAGCAGTCTTGGCAGGTCTTGGTCCTCGCATTTTGCGAGCGGAAACAGCACCGCTTTATGCCTTATCAGCCCTTAGTGTTTTAGTAGAATTAGAGAAATAAGAGGAAGAAAATGGAACAAAAACACCGTTCAGAATTTCCAGAAAAGGAACTTTGGGACTTAACAGCCCTATACCAAGACCGTGAGGATTTCTTGCGTGCAATCGAGAAAACGCGCGAAGACATCAACCAATTTAGCCGTGACTACAAGGGCAATCTTCACACTTTTGAGGATTTCGAGAAGGCCTTTGCGGAATTGGAGCAAATTTATATCCAGATGAGCCATATCGGTAATTACGCCTTTATGCCTCAGACGACAGACTATAGCAATGAAGATTTTGCTAATATTGCCCAAGCTGGGATGGAATTTGAAACAGATGCCAGTGTAGCCTTGACCTTTTTTGACGATGCCTTGGTGGAAGCTGATGAGGAAGTCTTGGACCGTTTGGGTGAATTACCTCACTTGACGGCAGCCATTCGTCAGGCCAAAATCAAAAAAGCCCACTATCTAGGTGCCGATGTGGAGAAGGCTTTGACCAATCTCGGTGAAGTTTTCTACAGTCCACAGGACATTTACACTAAGATGCGAGCTGGGGACTTTGAAATGGCTGACTTTGAAGCCTATGGCAAGACCTATAAAAACAGCTTTGTGACCTATGAAAATTTCTACCAGAACCACGAGGACGCTGAGGTTCGTGAGAAATCTTTCCGTTCTTTCTCAGAGGGACTTCGTAAGCACCAAAATACGGCTGCGGCAGCCTACTTAGCTCAGGTCAAGTCTGAAAAACTGTTGGCAGATATGAAGGGCTACGACTCGGTTTTTGATTATCTTCTAGCTGAGCAAGAAGTGGACCGTGCCATGTTTGACCGTCAGATTGACCTCATCATGAAGGACTTTGCGCCAGTTGCTCAGAGATACCTCAAGCATGTTGCCAAGGTCAATGGTCTTGAAAAGATGACCTTTGCAGACTGGAAATTGGACTTGGACAGCGCCCTTAATCCTGAAGTGACTATTGATGACGCCTATGATTTGGTCATGAAGTCAGTAGAACCTTTGGGACAAGAATATTGTCAGGAAATTGCTCGTTATCAAGAAGAACGCTGGGTGGACTTTGCTGCTAATAGTGGCAAGGATTCTGGTGGTTATGCGGCGGATCCGTATCGCGTGCACCCTTATGTCCTCATGAGCTGGACTGGTCGTTTGAGTGATGTCTATACCTTGATTCATGAAATCGGACATTCTGGTCAATTTATCTTTTCAGATAATCACCAAAGTTACTTCAATGCTCATATGTCGACCTACTACGTCGAAGCGCCATCAACCTTCAATGAATTGCTTTTAAGTGATTACTTGGAGCACCAGTCTGATGATCCACGTCAAAAACGCTTTGCCCTTGCTCACCGCTTGACAGATACCTACTTCCATAACTTCATTACTCACCTCTTGGAAGCAGCCTTCCAGCGTAAGGTTTATACATTGATTGAAGAAGGAGAAACCTTCGGAGCAAGCAAACTTAACAGCATTATGAAGGAAGTCTTGACGGATTTCTGGGGAGATGCCATTGAGATTGATGATGATGCAGCTCTGACTTGGATGCGCCAAGCTCACTATTACATGGGCTTGTATAGCTACACCTACTCTGCTGGCCTTGTCATCTCAACAGCTGGTTACCTTCATCTGAAACATTCAGAAACCGGAGCTGAAGATTGGCTCAATCTCCTTAAGTCAGGTGGTAGTAAGACACCGCTTGAGTCAGCCATGATTATCGGAGCGGATATTTCAACAGATAAACCACTCCGTGATACGATTCAGTTTCTGTCTGATACAGTTGACCAGATTATCGCCTACAGTGCGGAGTTGGGGGAGTAAGGGTATCCAGTGTCGGATTTAAGACGGTTTATCGATAAGATGAATACACAAAAATCACCTGTTTTAGGTGATTTTTTCATGATTTAAAGATTTATTCAAATTTTCCTTTATTGGCTTCATTTGAAGCCTTCATGCTAATTTGTAAAAGGTTGGCGAGATTTTCATTATCAAGGCTAGCTTCTCCATTATTATCCACTTTTATGGCGAGGTAATGAGTGTTGCGATCAAGATAATCCATTCCCTCTAAATCGACATAGTTATTTGCTTTAAAATCAAGCGCCGCTAATTGATAAACAAATCGAATATTTAGAGCTTTAGCATAGTCTGTTTCAAGAACCTTTTGTTGTTCTTCTACCAGTCCTTGAAAGAATTCGAGATTGTCTGTGTGATAGGATGCTTTGATTTCATATTGGTAAGTATCTACAGCTGGGGATATAAATTTCAAATAAACCAAGTCGCCTTCTACCTTATAGTCCTCAAGAGTATAGGCACCTGCTTTTCCTAATGCATTGGTGTTGACCTTGAAAAACATTGGTGCATAAATTTTCAGAGGATATTTTTCTCCCTTATACTCAAAGATGGTATCATTTGAAAAATTCGGACGGATTTTAGTTAACTCAGGGACTAAATATTCGTTCCAAATCTTATCAAATAACTCTTCTTGATTGCTAGCACCCGCTGATTTCACAACTAGGTCAAAATTTTCTTGATTGACAAAGACAGCATCCACTAATTTGAGGGCTGTTTGAACCTTAGGATCCGAAATTTCCTTTTTCTTTTTTTCAAGATTCTCTGCCGCCTCTTTCGTGCGATCTAAAGTTTTATTAAATTGACTGCCACTGTTGGTTTCAACAAAGGTTCTCTCATAGTTGGTAGGTTCAACTTTGGCATTCCAGTCAAATGAAGCAGCAGGACCAGTTACATCTTTCTTATGGTAGGTAGAAACCTGATTGTTTGAATTATTTGTAGAACTAGTAGATGGCTTTGATGAGCAAGCACCAAGGGCTAAGGCTAGTGTTGTCACACAAGCTAGGCAACAAAGTCTGAACGATTTTTTCATACATTTCTCCTTCAAGTAATGCTTGTTATTCATTGTCTATTATATCATGACCTTTAGGATTACAGTGTTTTAAAATGAATTAGACAGGATTTTAACATCATAGATGAAACAGTCATATCAGCCTTTTATGATATACTATAAGGGAAATATGATTAGTTGTTTTATTAATTATCATAAGTAAGGAGAAGGTTATGAAAAAACGTGCGTTTTTCACAATATTACTTTTAGGAGGATTGATCATGATAGGATTAACAGGATGTGGAGAAAATAAGAACAGTCGAGAATGGATTGAGAACAAAGTCTCTGAGGTTAGTCGTGTCTATCCAACCGAGAATCTGTTTGATTTGTTTAAGCAGTTTCCGGAGGGGTTCAAAGTAAATCAAGTATTTATAAAACGTGGAACCTATATTATCGAAATAACTTTACAAGGAGATAGTAGTAACCAAACAATTTCCGGAGTACTAACTAAAACACGTGCTTCTGATGATATTACTGAAAAGCCAGAAGAAACTATAAAAGTAGATTATATTGATGGGAAGTTTATCTTTTCTGATGAGAAGAAGGCGAAAGAATTATGGCCTTTTAATGGATTTTTATTTCAAAAGTTAACAATTAATCACTCTTTTCTATCTTCATTATCTATGAAATCTAAAAATTATAATGGCAATAATGGAGCATTTGATATTGATTATTTAGTTCAAAATCAAACTATCAATCAGTATTTTAAAAAAGATGAAAATGAACAAGCAACATTAGGCTTTGGAAGTTCATACCGAAACGACGATTATTACTATTATTCAGTAACTGTCAACTACGATAGTATTTATACATATAGAGAAACGGTATCAAATTAATAGGAAATAAAATGCTAGATGAAAAATTTATGAACAGTGGAATTCCAACTTTAGATGCTTCTAATCTGACTTACGAATTTGAATAAGAAGCAAGGAAATATTGCTTTTATGGTATATTATAAGGGAGCTATGGTCAGCTGTTTTATTGAATATTATAAATAAGGAGAGTATTATGAAAAAACGTATGTTTTTTGCAAAGTTAGTTTTAGTAGGATTGATAATGATAGGAATAACAGGATGTGGAGAAAATAAGAACAGTCGAGAATGGATTGAGAACAAAGTATCTGAGGTTAGTCGTGTCTATCCAACAGAGAATCTGTTTGATTTGTTTAAGCAATTTCCAGAAGGGTTTGAGATTGAGCAGGTTTATTTTAAAAAGAAAAGTGATGGAATTGACGATTTTATCACAGAAATTAAGCTGAAAGGTGATGCAACATTGCATACAATAACAGGTACTCTTTCTAAAATCCCAGCGAAGGATGATGCACCAAAAAGCGAAGAGGAGTTAGTAAGTGTTCAATATGTAGACAATAAATTTATTTTTTCTGATGAAGAAACTGCTAAAAAAATGTGGAAGTTTGATGGTTTCTTGTTTCAAAAACTTTGTATAGATAAAGAATTTTTAAGTAAATTATCATTAAAAAACAAACATTTTAACGGAAATAATGGTTCTTTTGATATAGATTATATTATTAAAAACACAACGATTAACCAATATTTTAATAAACAGCAACAAGTTGAAACAGTGCTAGGATTTGG
Organism: Streptococcus sp. 27098_8_70; assembly: GCF_041432215.1. Taxonomy (GTDB): domain Bacteria; phylum Bacillota; class Bacilli; order Lactobacillales; family Streptococcaceae; genus Streptococcus; species Streptococcus oralis_CP. The sequence continues at coordinate 71,390 of NZ_JAPVZD010000003.1, read as the reverse complement.
TAGTTCTTTGAGGTTAGATGACTTTTATTACTATTCTGTTACTGTTGATTTTAATGATGGCTGTTATTTTAAGGAGAGAGTATCAAATTAGGAGAGAAGTGTAAGTAAAAAGGATACGGCGAATAGTGGTATTGCTACTCTAGATGCAGCAAATCTGACTTACGAACTTGAATAAGAAGCAAGGAAATATTGCTTTTATGGTATATTATAAGGGAGCTATGGTCAGCTGTTTTATTGAATATTATAAGTAAGGAGAAGGTTATGAAAAAACGCGCGTTTTTCGCAATATTACTTTTAGGAGGGTTGATAATGATAGGAATAACAGGATGTGGAGAAAATAAGAACAGTCGAGAATGGATTGAGAACAAAATATCTGAGGTTAGTCGAGTTTATCCAACTGAAAATCTCTTTGACTTGTTTAAGCAATTTCCGGAAGGGTTTGAGATTAGAAGTACTGATACTTACGATGAGACGAAGGACTACTCTCGTTACCAGAAGATTGATCTCGTAGGAAACGCAGAAACACAAGAAATAACTGGCACTTTTAAAAGAATAGAAGCTCGAGGTAATCCTTATGAAGAAAAAATGCTTTTAGAAAGCCGTATTGTGTACACTGAAAAAGGATTAGAATTTTTGAATCCAGAAGTTTCTAAAGATGATTTGTTTTATGATGGTTTTTTATTTCAAAAGTTAGAACTAAATAAAGCAGTTCTATCTCGATTTGAACTCAAAAAAACGTACTATAATTGGGAGACTGGTGATGCTTCTATTACTTATAAAAATGTAAATAGTAAAATTATTCAGGACTACTTCCATATACAATCAAGTGAGTCGTTAGACCTTTTTATTAGTGCAGATCACTCTGCAACTATTGGCTATGAATACGGTTATCCTGTGGTTTTTGACGGAGAAAATATATCTCATTCAGAACTTATAACAGGAAAAAGTAAGAGTATAGAGAAGATAGATGCCAAATAGTAATGTGCCGACCTTAGATGCGTCTAATCTGACTTATAAATTTGAATAAGATACAAGGAAATGTTGCTTTTATGGTATACTATAAGGGAACTATGATTAGTTGTTTTATTAATTATCATAAGTAAGGAGAAGGTTATGAAAAAACGCGCGTTTTTCGCAATATTACTTTTAGGAGGATTGATCATGATAGGATTGGCAGGATGTGGAGAAAATAAGAACAGTCGAGAATGGATTGAGAACAAAGTCTCTGAGGTTAGTCGTGTCTATCCAACCGAGAATCTGTTTGATTTGTTTAAGCAATTTCCGAAAGGGTTTAATATTACTCAAACATTTTATAAGGATTCGCTCAGAACAGTAGTTTCCTTAGATGGGGATGAAGAAAGTCAAACCATAAAAGGAAAGATAGAGACTATACAAATTTCTACTGATCCATATAAAGAAGAAGTGGAAGAGCATGTTGATGTAGAATATAAAGATGGTGAATTTATATTTTCTAACAATGAGGTAGCGGAAAAAATTTGGGGTTATAAAGGTTTTCTGTTCCAAAAATTAAGTTTGAATAGAGATGTTTTATCTAAGATGAAGCTTGAAAAGTTTCGATATTTTTCAAATCGCAATGTGTTTGAAATCTATTATATTAGTGATAACTCTACGATAAATAATTTCCTTAATTCAAATGGAGAACACATGTTATCAATAAGTGGAGCGGAATCTTATAATAATACAAAAGGTTATCGATTGAATGTTAATATTGCTTTTAAGGATACCCCAAATGATGGAATGAGTGAGATAGTTTCAAGTTGGATAGATGATAGAAATAGTGTTTCTAATTAATTTGCTAACATTTAAAACATCCTGATTGACCTGATTATAAATAAGGAGCATGCGAAAGAATGAGTGAAAAAGAATCAGTTAACAGTGGAATTCCAACTCTGGATGCAGCGAACCTGACTTATGAATTTGAGAATGCAAGGTGGAGAGGAGCAACTGATGAACAAATTTTAGATAAGAAAATAGGTGCTCAAAAGGATAAGACTATCCCCTCCAACCTCCAATATCTAGATGATTTTCATGATGATTCCGCTGGCACAAGTGGTACAGCCTTCCTAGATAAGGACAGTGGAGAGGTGATCATTGCCTATACGGGAACGAATCCTAATGCGGATATAGTCAAGGATGTCGCTACAGATGTCGGTAGTATAGCCATGGCGCTCGGTTTTCATTATGATGAAGCTTTCAAATTTTATGAAAGGATTCGACAGAGATATGGGGATAATATTACTCTAACTGGACATTCTTTAGGAGGGAACATCGCTCAGAGGGTGGCCTTAGAGTATAACGCTCCGCGTACTGTGGTATATAACTCAGCCCCTCTCTATTTAGAAGGTCTTATCGAATCTAAAGATAAAATCATAGATTATCTGACTCCGTGGGATTCGGCAAGGGAGAAGATAATCAATAAACAAAAGACATTCACAGGTCAAGTAGTACGAATCCGGACTCAAGATGACTTTCTTAACAATATCTCAAAGCCTTTTTTAGGTGTATACTTGGGAGAAGATTATCTGCTTGAAAATTCTGGTGGGCACAATATTGACCCAGATATTACGGGTGATAAAAATCAAATTAACCAAATCAAGGATATTTTGGAAAAACAGAGTCCAGAGAAAATGACTGGACTTGAAAAGAAGAACTATGAGACCCTGAAGAAATTACAAGGTGTCAAAAATGGACTTCTAAAACAGTTGAATACTAAATTTTTATCAGATGGCAGTATAAGTAGCCATGAGATGTTTTTCTTGGATAGTGTCCAAGCAACAGCTGTTGCGACGGCAATGACAGAGAGTGTCAGTAACGGACACAGCGAGATTGAGGCAGTGGCTAAAAAAGCAGTTACAGATGCTGAAACACTCTACGATAACAGTAAGGAAGTTCCCTGGTTTGTAACAGAGTTAACTAATGATGAGATAGAGGATGTCTATGTAGAAGCTGGGGTAACGTATGATAGTATTGTGGGTGAGACTCAGAGACATTTTGATAAAAAAGTAAGTAAATCAGCTGCGATTGTAAAAGCCTTTACGGATTTGGAAACCAACATTCAGAAAGGTGTTGAACAGGCGGTTGAAGGAGACGAAAGCTTGGCAAGGGATATTAATCAATGGACAAACTAGAAGAAATCCAAGTGAAAATAAAAAAGCAAGAAGAGGGACTTTGGTCCTTGGAGGATGACTATAGAACTGCTAAGAAGAAAATAGAAGAATCCTATGAAAGTTTAGATCATAATCGTTCTCAGTTGACAAGACTATATGAGGAGTTTGAGAACATTGCTTATGATTTTGGTAGACAGAAATCTGGAGACGATGGGGAGCACCATCAATTTCTGATGTTATTGGAATCTTATTCAAGTGAGACGAGTAGTGAGTATCTTCGGCAGTATGCTAAAATAGAGGCAAAAGATGAAGAGTTGCAGACTCAGTACCGAAAAGAGCGCTCTCGCTTAGAAAAAGAGTTAGAAGAGAGTTATAGTCAAAGAAAAGACTTATATGAGTTAGAAAGGAGGCAGAAGAAATGCTAGTGGATTTAGTCATAGATGCTTTGATTGGACCTATGTCAGAATCAGCCAGACGAGAAATCAAAAAAACATTAGAAAGAGCAGCTATCAAAGCATTTTGTGCTCCTCCTATAAAATCAGGTAGAAAAGGTATTGTAGATAAGTACGATGAGGAGATAGGGGTTCTTGCTATGACAAATAAAACTGCTGTAACGACTTTAGCAGCTCAAATGGATAGCTCAATTAATGGGTTGGGACAAAAAGCCATTAGCGAGACTATTAGTAAAAATAGTACATCTTTTGAAGATTTAACTCCGAAAAAGAAAAAATAGTGCTTTAACTATGCCATGTTCCTTTCCAATTTTTCCAAATATTCCTATTCAAAGTCATCTTCGGATGGCTTTTTGAACAGTTACTAGAAATGTAGAGGTACTTGAGATTCGTAAAGAATTACAAAGAAAAGTGACAGAAGAAAAACCAAGCTATAGTCGAGAAGAAATTCAGTGGTTGCTTGAGCATTTAGGAGATCCCTCTCCAGAAATTCGAGACGAACTTGTTTTTACGAGTTTGGCTAGAGGGATTCAAGAAGAACTGTTTTCCCTTGAACAGTTTTAGTTTATCTCAGAAGAGGTCTCCTCTGATGAAGGTCTATACAAAGAGATTGATAGTAGAGGAGTTTCGGCTCTTAAACGTTCTTTTAGGGCGCTTATTTATGCCAATCTTTTGTCTTCAGATGGTAACGAGCACTCTCTTTTCTATAAAGGATTAAAAGCTGATATAAGAAATGCTATGCTATCTCAAGGTTTGCATTACCTAAAAAAAGAAAAGGATACGACAGGTTTTTCAAGTCAGTATGGTTGGGTTCACGCTTTTGCGCATGGAGCGGATCTCTTGACGGAAGTCGTTTGTCATCCAGATTTTCCTAAAAATAGAAATCATGAAGTATTTGATGTACTGGGTCAACTATTTAAACGAATTACCATTCGTTTTACAAATGATGAGGACTGGCGTTTAGCGAGAGTACTTTATGAACCCATTTTGCAAGGGAAATTAGATCAGGAACAAGTAGCTTCTTGGGTAAAAACTATTGACTTTCCGATAGAAGAGAGGGAAGATTTTTATAAATTTTCCAACTTCAGATCCTGTCTGTTGGAAGTCTATATCCAACTTGACCAGAGAAATAGTTTGCAAAATGACTTGAAAGAAGCTATTCAATCCTTCCAGTACTAAGGATAAGCGAGTCGTTTCATGATTTTCAATGAACTTTCCAGTCAATTTTCTTGAAACCCTTTCCTTCTTTTGATAGACTAATACATAGTTTGTAAAAAGGAGACTTATCATGAAAAAATTTGTTGCTGAATTAATCGGTACATTTATGCTTGTGTTCATTGGAACAGGAGCTGTTGTTTTTGGAAATGGTCTTAATGGCCTTGGACACCTTGGAATTGCTTTTGCCTTTGGTTTAGCAATTGTGGTTGCAGCTTTCTCAATCGGAACTGTTTCAGGGGCTCACTTGAACCCAGCGGTTTCGATTGCTATGTTTGTAAACAAACGTTTGTCATCTTCAGAACTTGTAAACTACATCCTTGGACAAGTAGTTGGAGCTTTCCTTGCGTCAGCTGCAGTATTCTTCCTCTTGTCTAACTCAGGTATGTCAACTGCAAGTCTTGGTGAAAATGCCTTGGCAAACGGTGTCACTGTCTTTGGCGGTTTCTTGTTTGAAGTCATCGCAACTTTCTTGTTTGTCCTAGTTATCATGACGGTAACATCAGCAAGCAAGGGCAATGGCGCAATCGCTGGTTTGGTAATCGGCTTGTCCTTGATGGCGATGATCCTTGTTGGATTGAACATTACTGGCCTTTCAGTAAACCCAGCTCGTAGCTTGGCACCTGCTGTCTTTGTAGGTGGCGCAGCTCTTCAACAAGTTTGGATTTTCATCCTTGCCCCAATCGTTGGTGGCGTTCTTGCAGCACTTGTTGCGAAAAATTTCCTTGGAACAGAAGAATAAGAAACGAAAAAAGAGTCCTGTTCTCAGTTTGAGGAACAGGGCTTTTTCGTATTATACTCTTTGAAAATCTCTTTAAACCACGTCAGCTTCCATCTGCAACCTCAAAACACTGTTTTGAGCTGACTTCTTCAGTCTTATCTATAACCTCAAAGCAGTGCTTTGAGCAACCTGCGGCTAGCTTCCTAGTTTGCTCTTTGATTTTCATTGAGTATGAGTTTAACGGTTGTCAATTTTCTCTGGGTAGAGGTCGTGTTGGAAGAGACGCTGTTCTGCCAAGCCTTCATACTTAGTTCCAGGTCTACCGTAGTTGTAGTAAGGGTCGATTGAGATACCACCACGCGGAGTGAATTTTCCCCATACCTCTAAATAGCGAGGGTCTAGCAAGTTGACCAAATCTTTCCCGATAGTGTTGATACAGTTTTCATGAAAATCTCCATGATTTCGATAGCTAAAGAGGTAGAGTTTGAGGGATTTTGATTCGATGCAGAGCTTGTCAGGAATGTAGGAAATATAAATGGTCGCAAAGTCTGGCTGAGCGGTGATTGGGCAAAGCGAGGTAAATTCAGGACAGTTGAATTTGATGAAATAGTCATTTTCAACATGACGATTGTCAAAAGATTCAAGGACTTCTGGTTGATAGTCAAAAATGTAGTTGGTTTCTTTGTTGCCCAGTAGGCTTAGGTTTTTCATTTCTTCTTGTTGTGACATGATTTTTTCTTTCTAATTTAAACACCACGTTGGTTGTCGTAGAGGAGGGTATGGAGTTGAGGAAGGACGCGGACATTGCCCCAGCTATCGTCAGCAGCGACGCGTTCCCAGAGTTCTTTGAGACGGTCTAGTTGGTCTTGAACAATATTACCTGTAGCCTTGGGCTCAGGATTTCCAGCCGATAAGAAGAGGACATCTGGTTGGTAACGTTCTTGAATCCCTTTAGCAAAGGCCAAATCGGCATCATCAAAGACAGGGATTTTAAAGGTGACCTTGTCTGGATCCAATTGGGAAACGATAAAGTCTAAAGTCTCGAAGTTGACTTCCATCTTGGATGAGGGAGGTTTGGGGCTCAGAGTGACTTGGTCAATATCTTTTAACCAATTTTGCCAGCGAGAACCTTGGGTCTCAACAGCAAGGGTGACCCCACGTTCTTTGAGCTTGGTGACGAGTTGAGCCATATTGGCTGCTAGGATAGCGGGATTTCCCCCAGACAGGGTGACGTAGTCGTAGCTTCCTAGCTTATCTAAGGCAGCAATGACTTCATCAGCGGTCATGCGAGTTGGCTTTTCAGAACCATCCCAAGTAAAGGCAGAGTCGCACCAGTCGCAATGGTAGTCGCAACCAGTAGTACGGACAAACATGGTTTTCTGCCCGATAGCACGACCTTCACCTTGAAAGGTAGGGCCAAAAATTTCCAGAACTGGTAGTTTGAGGACACGTTCCCTAGTCATCTAACCACTCCCGTCTAAACTCTGCAAAGGCAGTCGGAGTTTCATAGAGGCGAACGTATTCCAAACGGAGACCGCGCTCATCTGGTAACTCTTGGCTCATGGTTTGAAAAATCCAGTAAACCATATTTTCAGCAGTCGTGTTCATATAAGGCAGGGTTTCATTGAGATAGCGATGATCCAAGTGGGGTTCTATGTAGTTCTTGTAAATAGCTTTGATGTCTCCAAAATCGTAGGTCATGCCACGCTCATCTAAAAATCCACTGACAGCAATCTGCAGATGATAGGTGTGGCCGTGTAGGGATTTGCATTTCCCCTCATAGTGAAAGAGGTGGTGGGCAGCGTCGAAGGTAAATTCTTTTGATACCAAGGTTCTGTGAGGATTGTAGACAAGAGACTCCCCAGTTTCCTGTTTGATTTCTTTGGGAGCAAAATACATTAGCCCACTCCTTTCTGTGAGAGATAAACATCAAGGCCATGCTGACGTAGGTGGCAGGCTGGACAATCTCCACAGCCACTTCCGATAATCCCATTGTAGCAGGTCAAGGTTTTTTCAAGAACGTAGTCAAAGGCACCGAGTTGGTCGGCTAATTCCCAAGTTTCAGCCTTGTCTAGCCACATGAGAGGTGTTTGGATAACAAAGTCATAATCCATGGCAAGGTTGAGGGTAACATTAAGGGATTTGACAAAGACATCCCGGCAGTCAGGGTAGCCAGAAAAATCTGTCTCGCAAACACCTGTCACGATATCTTTAATACCACGTTGCTTGGCAAGAACTGCTGCAAAGGACAAAAAGAGGTGGTTGCGACCATCAACGAAGGTATTGGGAAGCTCTCCCTCTTTTTGCTCAATCTCCAAATCAGAGGTCAAGGCATTTTTAGTGATTTGCCCCAGTAGAGACATATCTAAGATGTGATGACGAATACCTTGTTCCTTAGCGATTTCTTCAGCAACTTGAATCTCGAGATGATGGCGTTGGCCGTAGGCAAAGGTGACGGCTTCGACTGTTTTATAGTGTTCTTTAGCCCAAAAGAGGCAGGTTGTGGAATCTTGACCGCCACTAAAGACGACCAAGGCTGATTGACGTTTCATAGTACTCCTTCCAAAGTGGAAAATGTTCAGAGCACGCAAAAAGCTCCCTTGAGGGGAGCTAAAAAATACCAAGTAGAGGTTTTTTTTAGCGATGGCATGTCCCAAACATCGTAATATTCTATCTACAGTCTAGCATATTTTTTGAAAAATGGCAAAGGGCAAGAAAAAAGAGACCAAATGAATCCACTTGGTCTCTAGTGTGATTAGCTCAATTCAGCAACGATGGCCTTGATTTGTTCTGCTGTGTGAACACCTGCAACTTGTTTCACCACTTGGCCGTCTTTTTTGAAGAGAAGGGTTGGGATAGACATGATTCCAAAAGCACGAGCTGTATTTGGATTTTCATCAACGTCCATTTTAACGATTTTCAAGACATCTTCTGAAAGTTCTTCAGACAATTTATCCAAGATTGGACCTTGCATACGACATGGACCACACCAAGTTGCCCAGAAGTCTACCAAGACCAAACCGTCTTTTGTTTCTTGTTCGAATGTTGCATCTGTAATTGCTTTTGCCATTGTATTTCTCCTTTTTTAGTTATATTGGCTTAAATCTTGTTTCATGAGATAGAAGAAGACATCTCCATAAGTCCCATGGTAGTCCAAATCATGACCATTGTAGGTTAATTTTTGGACAGTATAGTAATCAGCAACGCCGATAAGGCAGGCATGTTGAGAACGTTCAAAGTCTTGGTAAGACTCGAAAGTCATGGTTCTCTCTTGCTTGCTGGCGTCTAGATAAGTAATTTCGATCATATAAAACTCCTTTGTTCAATCTTGACTTTATTGTACTCCTTGAAAAGAGGAATGTCAAGAAAAATGATTGCGCACGCAACTTTTTTTAAAAAAATCTGGTTATGAAATGAAATCAAGACTCATTTCCAGTCTTTCTTCGACAGCCTTTTGCAGGTAAGCTAGAGTTGTCTGGCCCTCGTCAGTCAGGCAGATAAAACTAGCCCGTCTATCCTGATCGCAACACCGGCGACTAAGCAAGCCACAGTTTTTCTCTTCCAGGCGAGCCACCATTCGAGAAACTGCGCTTGGACTGAGATGAAGCTTATCTGGCAGGTCAATCTGCCGTAAAGATTTTTCATCAGCTAGGTCCAGATAGTAGAGCAGGTAAAACTCTTTCAAGGTCAACCTTTGTTCACTCTGCTGGGCAATAGTTTCTTCCAACAAGGCTTCCATTTCCTTTTGACGGCGGTTGTAGTCAAACCACTTTTCCAAATAGGTCATTGCTTTCTCCTTTCTTTTCAAAGTAAAATCACAAAGTCATTACTGACTGTCTCTACAACACAAGATGATTGCGCATGCAATGATTATACTACTTTTAACTAATCCTTGCAAGAGAGAAGAATTGCGATATTTCCTTGAAATTTTCTGAAAAAAGAGTAAACTGGTATGCAAGAAGTCTATTTCGTGGAGTTTAGGATGAAATTATATGTTCAATTAATGATTCTCTTTGTGATTTCTCTAATCGGTGAGGGAATCTCCAGTTTCTTTCATCTGCCCATCCCAGGCAGTATTATCGGCTTGATTATTCTCTTTCTAGCTTTACAGTTCAAGTGGCTGAGAACCAGACACGTCAACATGGTCGGGAATTTCTTGCTGGCCAATATGACCATTCTCTTTTTACCGCCAGCAGTGGGAATCATGGAAAAGTTTGATGTGATTGCCCCTTACCTCTTGCCTATCGTTTTGATTGTCTTTTTTGCCGCGGTCATCAACATTATCCTCATTGCCCTAGTGGTTCAGTTTATCAAGAGACGATTTGAGGGAGATTATGAGAAAGGAGATGCCAAATGAGCGAATTTGTATCCAATCCTTTGTTTGGGATTGCTCTGTCTATCCTAGCTTATCTAGTGGGAATGCTGATTTACAGACGTTTTCCCCATCCATTGACAACTCCCCTGCTTTTGTCAGCCATTTTTATCATTATTTTCCTTAAGGCGACAGGTATTTCTTACCAAGATTACTACCAAGGTGGGGTTTATCTGAACAACTTGATAGTCCCATCGACAGTGGCTCTAGGGATTCCGCTTTATAAGAGTTTTCACTTGATGAAGCACCATGCTAGGAGTATTCTCTTTGGTAGTCTGTTAGCAGTAGTTGTCAATACTTGTTTCACTGCCATAGTAGCGAAAATATTTGGCATGGACTTTTTCCTAGCCATTTCTCTCTTTCCCAAGTCAGTGACAACCGCCATGGCAGTGGGAATCACAGAAAAATTGCAAGGATTAACAACTGTAACCTTGGTCGTCGTAGTGGCAACTGGGATTTTGACTAGTGTAATCGGACCAACCCTTTTGAAATGGTTGAAGATTGATGATCCAGTGGCTGTGGGACTTTCTCTTGGAGGAACAGGTCATGCTGTCGGAACGGGAACGGCCTTTCGATACGGTTCTGTAGCAGGAGCTATGGGTGGCTTGGCTATTGGTATCACTGGTATTCTCTACGTATTTGTAAGCCCCATTGTAGCCAGTTTGATATTGAGTTAAAAAGCAAGGAAGCTGAGTTCCTTGCTTTTTTCCAATTTTATTTTGTAAGGATTTACTTTTCTTTGCTTAAATGAATGACTTGGTCGTAGCGTTTTAAGTCCTCGTCTGTATAATGGTGAATGACTTCAATGACTGTCTGAGGTAGCGAGAAGAGGAGGTCGCTAATCTTTTTGCTATTCTCTAAGTCAAGATTGGCCTTAATCTCATCAGCCAAGATGAGTTGGCTGTCGTGATAGAGCGCGCGAGCGATTTCGAGTCGTTGTTTCTCGCCACCAGACAGGCTATCGTTGCTAAGAGTTCGATTTTTCAAATGTTCTAAACCAGTTGTCTTGAGGATATGATTCAACCTTTCTTGCTTTTTAGTCATTCCTAGAAGGATATTGTCTTCCAGAGACAGCGTGTCAAAGTAATGGCTATCTTGGAGGATATAGGAGCTAACGCTCGTGATTTCTTGGCGTGATAGGCTTTGGCCAGCAAATGCAATCCGTCCACTGGTCGCAGCCAACTCTCCATGAATGATATTGAGTAAAGTCGTTTTTCCAGAGCCACTTTCACCGATAATGGCAATCTTTTCTCCTTTCTTGATGTGCATGGAAAGAGGGGATAAAAGGACCTGTCCCTCTTTTTCTAGAGAGATATTCTCTAGTTGGACGGGATAAATGTTTTGGAAGGTGCTAGTAGAAATAGGACTAGAATTTGTGAAAAGTACTTGGTACTTTTCACAGAGGTATTGAGTTGCTTTTCGGGTGTTAGTAAAGTAGGCTAATTCTTGGAATTGATAGCCAATATTATGAGAAACGAGATAAATGGCTACAAAACTAGCTGCGTTTAAATAACCATAATAGGTCATAAAACCGCCAATGACAATAGGGGCAACGGAGCAAAAGGCATCGATGCTATTGATAAAGAGACTGTTTAGGGTACGTTGTTTCTCATATCGTATTTCCGCATCCAAACTAGTCTGTAACTGATTTTGATAGCGAGCAAAAAAGAAGTCCTGTCCCTGATAATGACGAATCTGTTGGCTACCGCCAATAAAATTTGTCAAGCTTGATAAGTAGCTCTGGTTAATAGTGGACCGCTTTTCAGAAAGTGAATCTAAACGCTTAGATCCGATGGCACTACAGAGGACAGGGACGGAGTAGAAGAGAATAAAAATCAAGCCTAGGTAAAAATTAGTCCACAGGGCATATAGAATGGAGACGGTTGTGAAACCAAGAGAAGAAATAATGATAACGGTTGGCTCAATATAGCTCTTTTCTAACTGGTTGACGTCGTTTTCTAAATCAGACAAAATATCCTTTTCATCAATATCATAACCGCTGAGGAATCGCTTGAAAATAGCGCTTTTAATTCCATATCTGAAATCAGTAATCAAACGAGCGTAGTAATAGCGTTTTCCAGCTAGCCCCAGTAAGAGGATGAGGTTTCCAAGGATTCCCAGAATCAACACTTTCCAAAGAAGTTCCAGTTCTTGATTGGTAAAACTAGCAACGATACTCTGAATGAGCGCTGGCGTAATAATCGCTTCCAGCCATGTGATTGCAATCGAAAAGAAGTAAAGTGTTAAGTGTTTCTTTGCAACAAACGTTCTAAGCATAAAGAGCTCCCTCCTTATCAATATACAGTAATCACTTTTAAAATTATTATACTCCTTTTTATCCACATTTTCATACAATATATCTAAAAGAAAAGATCTAGCGATACAGAGTCGCTAGACCTTTAACTTATTGCAAGTTAACCTTGTTTTTCAAGATGTAGTAGGTACCAAGATAGTAGATAGCTGATAAAAAGAGATCGCGCAGAATTTCTGTACCAACCATCACGTTATAGTCATTGTCAACTCTTAAGAAGAAAGTGATATAACCAATAACGATTGAAATGACGATATAGGCTAGAATCCCCATGGCTGTTCGATACTCGTTAAAGAGTTGCCCGATAGAGATGGAGAGGTAAATGGACAAAATCCATGCGATTGACCCGACAAACAGTGATAGGGCATACAGCCAGCCGTAGCTGAGATAAGGGGAAATGAAGTTGTAGAGGGCAGTGAAGTCTTTTTCAATTGGTGTTAAGAAGATGATAATCAATATACTCAAGATAAAGACGATATAGCCTAAGATGGACCAGACAAGACCACCTAAAAGTTTTGCGATGATGATTTGGTGCTCGGAGACAGGCAAGGTCAAGGTCAAGTACCCTTGGCGGTCATAAACACTCCCCTTGAATCTTCGGATGATTAAAAAGATTGTTGCAATCCAAAGAGTGACGCTGAGTCCTCCAAAGACTAGCACTAAAAAGAAGATGAAATAAGCAGCATTGTTAGGATTGTAACTCTGGCTAAGACTGTTAATAAAAGCTCCAATCAAAACTGAAATTGCAAGGACGGCACCGTAGAGTGCAAGATACCATTTATTGATATTTTTAAATTCATAACGAACTAAATTCCAAAACATACTAATCTCCTTTAACTAAGCCTTGAACTCTTGACGGAAGAGCTGGTCAATGGATTCACCTGACTCGTAACGAATATCATCAACATTTCCTTGGCGTACGACTTTTCCGTCTTTGAGGAAGATAATCTCATCCAAGATAGGTTCAATATCTGAAATCAAGTGGGTTGAAATCAGTACTGTAGAGGTTGGTGAGTAGTTGTTGATGATGGTATTGAGGATATAATCACGTGCGGCTGGATCCACTCCACCGATCGGTTCATCGAGGACATAAAGACGAGCTTCGCGGCTCATGACCAAAATCAGTTGTACCTTTTCCTTATTCCCTTTTGATAGTTTCTTGAGGCGACTATTCTCATCAATACCAAGATCAGCTAGCAAGTGTTGGGCTCTTTCGAGATTGAAATCCTGATAGAAGGTTTTAAAATAGGTTAGAGCATCCTTGACCTTCATCTCTTCATTGAGATAAGTTGTGTCAGGAAGGTAAGAGACAATCGCCTTTGTAGCAGGACTTGGATCCAATCCGTTAATGAGAACACGTCCTTTATCAGGCTGAAGAAGGCCATTGATCAGTTTGATTAAGGTCGTTTTTCCAGATCCATTTGGGCCGAGGAGACCAACAATTTTTCCAGCCGAAATCTCAAGAGAGATATTGTCAAGTGCCGCAGTTGCTCCATATGATTTTGTTACATTTTCAAGTGCTAGTAGTGTCATAGTCTTAAACTCCTTTAATATAGTCGCTTAATACATTTGGCAGTTCTTCTTTTTTGTAGCCAAATTGAAGCATGCAAGAGACGAATTGTTGTAGCTGCTCCTCGGAAAGTTGTTTGCGGGACTGAAGGATGAGGTCCAAATCCTCGGTGACAAATCGACCAGTTGTCCGCTTGCTGTATACAAATCCTTCACGTTCGAGGTCAGACAAGGCGCGCTGAATGGTATTAGGATTGACCCCAGCCTCGCTCGCCAAATCTCTCACGGTAGGGAGCTGTTGGTTGGGTTCCAGCTCATGGGAAACAATCTGTAGTTTGATTTTTTCCATAATCTGTAAATAAATCGGTTTTGTATTATCAAATGACCAGGACATCATAGTCTCCTTTCTTTGTCTTTCTTGTTCTAATTAAATAATACAATAAAACAAAAAAACTTGTCAAGTAAAAATAAGAATTGTTTTGGGAATTGCTCAAAAAATGGTATAATGAAAAGAAAACGACAAGGAGGGAAATGCATGCGTTGTCCAAAATGTGGGGCTACCAAGTCTAGTGTTGTTGATAGTCGACAAGCCGAAGAAGGAAATACCATCCGCCGAAGACGCGAGTGCGACGAGTGTCAGCATCGTTTTACAACCTATGAACGAGTAGAAGAAAGAACGCTGGTTGTCGTCAAAAAAGACGGTACGCGAGAACAGTTCTCGAGAGATAAAATCTTTAATGGGATTATTCGCTCAGCCCAGAAGCGTCCTGTGTCGAGTGATGAAATCGGCATGGTGGTCAATCGCATCGAGCAAAAACTCCGTAGTCGCAGTGAGAATGAGATCCAAAGTGAATATATTGGGTCTTTAGTCATGGAAGAATTGGCAGAGCTTGATGAGATTACCTATGTTCGTTTTGCCAGTGTATACCGTAGCTTTAAGGATGTGAGTGAGTTGGAGAGTCTGCTCCAGCAGATCACCCAGTCCTCAAAAAAGAAAAAGGAAAAATAGATGAAACCAAATGACCGTTTTTCTTTTCTAAAGAATAATCGGGTGTCGCAAGATACCTCTTCTCTGGTACAGTGCTACCTCCCGATTATCGGTCAGGAGGCACTGAGCCTCTATCTATATGCTATTACTTTCTGGGATGGTGGACAAAAGGAGCACCTCTTTTCCCATATCCTCAACCACTTAAACTTTGGCATGCCGACCTTGCTCCAATCCCTCAAAATCTTATCTGCTTTGGATTTGTTGACCCTTTATCAAAAGGGGGAAACCTATGAATTGCAGCTTCAGTCTCCCCTCTCCAGTCAGGATTTTCTAAGTCATTCAGTCTACAGCAGATTATTAGAGAAAAAGATTGGGGATACAGCTGTTTCTGCTATGAAGCAGGCTCCAAGTGAGGGAGAAGCACTCTCTGTTTCTTTGAGCCAAGTCTTTCCAACCCTGACTGAAGAAGTGACACCAAGCGAGTCTAAAAGCAAGTTAAAAAACGATTTTGATTTGGAACATTTCCAGCGGCTGATGGCTCGAGATGGCTTGCGTTTTGAAGACGAGCAGGCAGATGTTTTGGAATTGTTTGCCATCGCAGATGAAAAAAAATGGACCTGGTTTGAAACCTATCAATTAGCCAAGGCGACAGCGCTGGCTCAGGTTATTTCAGTCAAACGCATGCGTGAAAAGCTTGCGCAAAAGCAGGTTCCTTCTGACTTTAGCCCCAAAGAAATGACCATTATCAGGGAAGCCAAAAATAAAACTCCCCTGCACTTTTTAGCGGAAATCAAGCAAACGCGTAAGGGGAACATCACCCAGAGCGAACGAGAACTCCTTCACCAGATGGCGTCTTTAGGCTTGTTGGATGAAGTCATCAATATCGTCTTGCTTCTAACCTTTAACAAGGTTGATTCGGCTAATGTTAATGAAAAATATGCCATGAAGGTCGCAAATGACTATGCTTATCAAAAAATTCGGACAGCAGAAGAAGCTGTGCTTCGGATTCGAGAGCGTCAGCAAAAAGGGCAAGAAGACCAAAAATCGAAAACGAGCTCGACTAAGACCAATGTTCCTAAGTGGAGTAATCCAGAATATAAAAATCAAACCAGCGAGGAGACTCGTCTGGAACTAGAACGTAAAAAACAAGAAATGTTAGCCCGATTAGAAGAAGGAGGAGACTAGATGGAAAGTGTTGGCGACGTTATCAAGCGTCAGACAAGTCGTTTTCAGTATCAGGACCTAGTCCAGCAGATTATGAAAGACCCAGATGTAGCGGCTTTTATCCAGAAAGAATCCCTCAGTCCAGAGGAGTTGAATCGTAGCATCTCCAAGTTCAACCAATATATCACAGAACGGGACAAGTTTCTTCGTGGGGATGCGGACTATATAGCGCGTGGCTACAAGCCCATCTTGGTTATGAATCACGGATATGCGGATGTGTCTTATGAAGAAACACCAGAACTAATCGCAGCAGAAAAAGAGGCTGCGATTAAGAATCGTCTCAAGTTGATCAATCTACCAGCAAGTCTCAAGAAAGCGAAGTTGGCTCAGATTGACCTGGATGATCTAGGACGGTTGCCGATTTTTGAGAGACTCTATTCCTTTGTTGACCTTTACCCAAGCATCCGAAAAGGCCTCTATCTTTACGGAGATTTTGGTGTTGGAAAGAGTTTCATGATGGCAGCCTTAGCTCACGACCTGTCTGAAAAGCGAGGGGCCTCAACGACGATTCTCCACTATCCAAGCTTTGTCATTGATGTGAAAAATGCCATCGGTGAAGGATCTGTGAAGACCTTGGTGGATGACATCAAGTTAGCAGAAGTCCTGGTCTTGGATGATATTGGTGCAGAGCAGTCGACACCTTGGGTGCGTGATGAGATTCTTCAAGTCATTCTTCAGTACCGCATGCAGGAAGATTTGCCGACCTTCTTTACTTCCAACTTTAATTTCCAAGATTTGGAAAAACATTTTGCCAAAGGAAAGAATGGAAATGACGAGACTTGGGAAGCTAGACGGGTTATGGAACGAATCCGTTATTTGGCTGAGGAGACAAGACTAGAAGGAGAAAATCGCCGATGACAGAAACCATTAAACTGATGAAAGCTCACACTTCAGTTCGTCGCTTTAAGGAGCAAGAGATTCCTCAAGCAGACTTGGACGAGATTTTGACTGCTGGACAAATGGCGTCATCTTGGAAAAATTTCCAATCCTACTCTGTGATTCTTGTGCGCAGTCAAGAGAAGAAAGATGCTCTTTATGAACTGGTTCCTCAGGAAGCCATTCGCCAGTCTGCAGCCTTTTTGCTCTTTGTTGGTGACTTAAACCGAGCTGAAAAGGGAGCAAGCCTTCATACCGACACTTTCCAACCCCAAGGAGTGGAAGGTCTCCTCATCACATCTGTGGATGCTGCGCTTGCTGGGCAAAATACCTTGCTTGCGGCTGAGAGTCTGGGATATGGTGGTGTGATTATCGGTTTGGTCCGTTACAAGTCGGAAGAAGTGGCAGAGCTTTTTAATTTGCCTGACTATACCTACCCCGTTTTTGGGATTGCCATCGGTGTGCCAGATCAACAACATGATGTCAAACCAAGACTGCCTTTGAACCAAGTGGTATTTGAAGAAGAATACCAAGAACAGCCAGTTGAAGCGATTTTGGACTATGACCAAGTACAGGCAGACTATGCTGGCGCGCGTGCGACAACCTCTTGGAGTCAGCGTTTGGCAGAGCAGTTTGGCCAAGCCGAACCTAGTTCAGCTCGAAGAAATCTAGAACAGAAAAAGTTATTGTAGAAAGTGAGAAAACATGGCCTTACCAACTGTTGCCATTGTAGGGCGTCCCAATGTTGGGAAATCGACCCTCTTTAACCGAATCGCTGGTGAGCGAATCTCAATCGTAGAAGATGTCGAGGGTGTGACACGTGACCGTATCTATGCAACGGGTGAGTGGCTCAACCGTTCTTTCAGTATGATTGATACTGGAGGGATTGACGACGTCGATGCTCCTTTCATGGAGCAAATCAAACACCAGGCAGAAATTGCCATGGAAGAAGCAGATGTCATCGTCTTTGTGGTGTCTGGGAAAGAAGGGATTACAGATGCGGACGAGTACGTAGCTCGCAAACTCTATAAAACCCATAAGCCTGTTATCCTAGCCGTTAACAAGGTTGACAATCCTGAGATGCGAAATGATATCTTTGATTTCTATGCGCTAGGATTGGGCGAACCGTTGCCAATTTCGTCTGTGCACGGTATTGGTACGGGTGATGTGTTGGATGCCATCGTGGATAATCTACCACACGAAGTTGAAGAAGAAAATCCAGATGTCATTAAATTTAGCTTGATTGGCCGTCCTAACGTTGGAAAATCCAGTTTGATCAACGCTATTTTGGGAGAAGACCGCGTGATTGCTAGTCCAGTAGCTGGAACAACGCGTGATGCCATTGATACCCATTTTACAGATACGGATGGTCAAGAGTTTACCATGATTGATACAGCTGGTATGCGTAAGTCTGGTAAAGTCTATGAAAATACGGAGAAATACTCTGTCATGCGTGCCATGCGTGCCATTGACCGTTCTGACGTGGTCTTGATGGTCCTCAATGCCGAAGAAGGTATTCGTGAGTACGACAAGCGTATCGCAGGTTTCGCCCACGAAGCTGGTAAAGGAATGATCATCGTGGTCAACAAGTGGGATACACTTGAGAAAGACAACCACACCATGAAGAACTGGGAAGAAGACATCCGTGAGCAGTTCCAATACCTGCCTTACGCACCGATTGTCTTTGTATCAGCTTTAACCAAGCAACGTCTCCACAAATTGCCTGAGATGATTAAGCAAATCAGTGAAAGTCAAAACACTCGGATTCCATCAGCAGTCTTGAACGATGTGATTATGGATGCCATTGCCATCAATCCAACACCGACAGACAAAGGAAAACGCCTCAAGATTTTCTACGCAACCCAAGTGGCAACCAAACCACCAACCTTTGTCATCTTTGTCAATGAAGAAGAACTCATGCACTTCTCTTACCTGCGTTTCTTGGAAAATCAAATCCGCAAGGCCTTTGTCTTTGAGGGAACCCCGATTCATTTGATTGCAAGAAAACGCAAGTAAGTCTTGCTTATTTTTCAATAAGAATAACTGAAAAGAAGACTAGTTTGTCTTCTTTTTTCTATAAAGTAGGTGAAAAAAATCCTGTCAAATCGAAGGAAAAATCTGTCATCAAAATTCAATCATTTTCCTAGCTTTTGTAATCTATTTGTAATGAAAATGCACTTTCTTTGTAAAAATCAAAATGCTATAATTCCTTAAATCAATTTTCCTTTATCAGGGAGGTTATTATGAAAAGAAGCAGATTTTTTAAACATAGTTTGTTGGTTCGCTTGCTTGGGTTGCTGATGGTTTTTCTCTTCTTGTCAGCATTCACAGCACCTGAAAAACCTGAGTACGGGATCTATGACCCCAATCACTATCTGACTGATGAGACAATCAGACTGATTCGAGGTTTGAATAAGGTAAATAGTCAAAAAGCAGAAAAATTCCAAGTGGGCGTTTACGTTGTGAAAAGCCTGGATGGAGAAACAATCGAAACTGTAGCTAACGAAACAGCTAGAGCTTGGAAGATTGGCTACTCGGGAGACAACAACGGCGCCTTGATTGTGGTCGCTGTTGAGGATAGAAAATCACGGATTGAAACAAGCAATAATGTGGCAAGTAAGATCACAGACTATCAGACCAATAGATTTTTGAAAACAGCACGGCCTTACTTTCAAAAGGGAGACTACAGCAATGGAGTTCTTTCTATAGCAAACAATCTCAACTACATGTTTTATAGTGGATCGAGTACGACTGCTTCAAGTTCTAGAAGTAGTTACGACTATGCTACTAATTCTAGTCGTCTAAGAGAAATTGAAAAGTATACCGCTGGGAGTCAATCTTCGAAACGGCATCGAAAAAGTAGCTTCGATGACGGAGCCCTCGGATTTGTAGTTCTGATTTACTTCATCGTCATGATTATAGGATTTCTATTTGGTGGTCGTGGTGGCGGTTCACGTGGAGATGATTCTGGCGGTGGCTGGTGGGGCGGTGACTCATCAGACTCAGGTTCCTCTTGGTCTGATTCGGGCTCCGACTCATCTGGAGGCTGGGACGGCGGTGGCTTTGATGGCGGTGGTTCGTCTGATGACTGGTGAGTGATCATATATTGCTCAAACCGATTTCTCCATACAGTAAGGTGACTCCTTTGCAACAGTTCACTCCTTAATTAAAAATAAAAACAAAGTTTGGGAAATTGATTTAAAATCTGAGTATTTTCTCAGAAAAGTTGATAAAAGAAAGTGTTAAGGTTTTGATATGAAACAAAATAAAGTAATTCTCTCAATAGTGGCTATTTTCTTTGGACTACTAGTTCTGGGAAGTTGTTCCGCAGTGACGACCTATAATGGTCTAGTTGGTGAACAGACTAAAGTGGAGCAGGCTCAGGCCGATGTCTCGACAGCCCTCCAACGTCGTTCGGACTTGATTGGTAACTTGGTGGAGTCCGTTAAAGGACAAATGAATCATGAAACCGAAGTCTTTACCAAGATTGCGGATGCTAGAGCTAAAATCGGTAGTAGCTCAGTAACTTCGGAAGAAAACCAAAAGGCTCAGGGAGAGTTGAGCTCTGCTCTTTCCCGCTTGATTTCCTTGACGGAGAATTATCCAGAACTCAAGAGCAATCAAAATGTTGAGCAACTAATGGTCGAACTTTCAGGCAGTGAAAATCGTATCTTTGTAGCACGCAAGGATTATAATAAAGTCGCAGCCGAGTACAATCAAAAGTTGAGAAGTTTTCCAACTGTGCTTTTTGCGAATATGATGAACTTTAAAGAAGCTGAAACCTTTAAAGAAACAGAAGAAGCCAAGACAGTTCCTAAGGTCGATTTTGGAACATCTTCATCAAGTCAATAAAGTGGATCAGCCTATGAATAAAGGAATTTCTCTAGTATGACTAGTGATTTCAAACTCAAACCTGGAAAGTCTTTTCCAGGTTTTTTTGGTATAATAAAAGGGAAGAGACAGTGACTGAAATGGAGGTTTGCTATGGAGAAAACAAAAGCCTTTCTTGAAGCGCACTACAAGAGATATATCTTTACGATTTGCCTTCTCTGGTTCCTCATGTTTTTCCTTCCTTGGGATTGGCATATAGGAGGAGTTTCAATTTATTATTTCGTTATGAAAAAACTCTTTGTGGTTTTTGGAGTTTTATCCATCCTATACTCCGTGCTGATTAAAAAAATCAGTCTCCTCATCTTTGGCATCATCTTTTGCTTGGCCTTCTGGATCAATCTCTTTTGGTATTTTGGGATATTGCCTATATTCTTGGGAAATTAAACATTAACAAATGAAGGACTAGACTAGCTTCTAGTCCTTTTTTCTTCCTTATTGAAATAGTTGGAGATATAAAAATAATTTTGTTGACGGGCTGTCTGTATGATATAATAAGTCCCGTAAAAAGAAGATTAAGGGATTTGAAAAATGGCTAAAAAAGTAAAAGATTATTATGACTTGGCTTATGCTATGGATTTGAGTCGACGGTTGCAAGAAGCATCCGTTGCCTTTGATGGACAAAAGTTTAGGCTGTTGCTAGAAAAAGACTTGGAAAATTTGGAGTTTAGCCAGCGTCAAGAACTC
Organism: Streptococcus sp. 27098_8_70; assembly: GCF_041432215.1. Taxonomy (GTDB): domain Bacteria; phylum Bacillota; class Bacilli; order Lactobacillales; family Streptococcaceae; genus Streptococcus; species Streptococcus oralis_CP. Next base: position 50,019 of record NZ_JAPVZD010000003.1, on the reverse strand, counting down.
TTGGCTAAAAGTATCAAAGATTGTCTTCCCCTATCTTATCAGGACTCTCTCAAGGTTTTTGAGAAAATTTTGGGTCCTGAGTTAGAGGGTGGTTTAGGTATGTTCTCAGAAGGATATTGGCTTTGGCCAATCGGAAAATATGTAGAGCTATTTGGGGACAAGGAATTTGAATTGAGCACGGCCTTTAGTAAGGAACTAACCAAGCGATTTACTGGAGAATTTTCTATGAGACCTTTGCTGGCTCGCTATCCTAAGGCTACAATGACTTTGCTATTAGAATGGAGTCGGGATGAAAATTTGCGTGTTCGTAGACTTGCCAGCGAATGCATGCGTATCCGTCTGCCTTGGGCTAAGAGACAAACCGTGGTATTGGATTATTTTGAGGATTTCACCACTATTCTGACCAATCTAAAAGATGATAGAGACAAGTCTATTCAAAAAAGTGTAGCCAATAATCTAAATGATTTGTACAAGGAAGCCCCCGATAAGTTTGAAAGGATTCTTCAAACTTGGCAGAAAGGGGAGCTAAGTCCAAGTTGTGCTTGGATTATCAAGCATGCATCTCGAACAAAAAACAAAAAAAGAGCCACAGAAGATTTATGCAAAAAAAGCTGAATTTCAGCTGGCCTTTTCCGTTGTAAATTAAGGATTCTTTCTTGAAAAATAATGGTAAATATGCTAAAATTAAAAGAACATTCTAAAATATTCAGAATAAAAAGTAAGGAAAATCATGGCTAATATTTTAAAAACGATTATTGAAAATGATAAAGGAGAACTTCGTCGTCTGGAAAAGATGGCTGATAAGGTTCTTAACTATGAGAGCCAAATGGCTGCAATGTCAGACGAAGAACTAAAAGCGAAAACTGACGAATTTAAAGAACGATACAACAAGGGTGAATCACTTGATTCATTGCTATATGAGGCTTTTGCAGTAGTTCGTGAAGCTGCAAAACGTGTCCTTGGGCTCTTCCCTTATAAGGTTCAGGTCATGGGTGGGATTGTTCTTCACCATGGTGACGTTCCAGAGATGCGTACGGGTGAAGGGAAGACCTTGACAGCGACTATGCCAGTGTACCTCAATGCCCTTGCAGGTAAAGGGGTTCACGTAGTTACAGTCAACGAATACCTAACAGAACGTGACGCGACTGAAATGGGTGAATTGTACTCATGGCTCGGTCTGTCAGTAGGGATTAACTTGGCAGCCAAATCTCCAATGGAGAAAAAAGAGGCTTACCTTTGTGATATTACCTACTCAACCAACTCAGAGATTGGTTTCGACTACCTTCGTGATAACATGGTCGTTCGTGCAGAAAACATGGTGCAACGTCCACTCAATTATGCTTTGGTCGATGAGGTTGACTCAATTTTGATCGACGAAGCTCGTACACCATTGATCGTTTCAGGCGCCAATGCAGTTGAAACAAGCCAACTCTACCATATGGCGGACCACTTCGTGAAATCTTTGGACAAGGACGACTATATCATTGACGTTCAGTCTAAGACGATCGGTTTGTCAGACTCTGGTATTGACAAGGCAGAAAGCTACTTCAAACTAGAAAATCTCTACGACATTGAAAATGTAGCTCTTACTCACTTTATTGACAATGCCCTTCGTGCCAACTATATCATGATTCTCGATATCGACTATGTGGTTAGTGAAGAGCAGGAAATCTTGATCGTTGACCAATTTACAGGTCGTACCATGGAAGGTCGTCGTTACTCTGATGGTTTGCACCAAGCGATTGAAGCAAAAGAAGGTGTGCCAATCCAAGATGAGACTAAGACTTCAGCTTCTATTACCTACCAAAACCTCTTCCGTATGTATAAGAAATTGGCAGGTATGACAGGTACTGGTAAAACAGAAGAAGAAGAATTCCGCGAAATTTACAACATTCGTGTTATCCCAATCCCAACTAACCGTCCAATTCAACGTATCGACCACTCAGACCTTCTCTATGCAAGTCTTGATGCGAAATTTAAGGCTGTAGTTGAAGATGTAAAAGCTCGTTACCAAAAAGGTCAGCCGGTCTTGGTAGGTACAGTTGCCGTTGAAACGAGTGATTTCCTTTCTAAGAAATTGGTAGCAGCAGGTGTTCCTCACGAAGTCTTGAATGCGAAGAACCACTACAGAGAAGCGCAAATTATCATGAACGCTGGTCAACGTGGCGCAGTTACCATCGCAACCAACATGGCCGGTCGTGGTACCGACATCAAGCTTGGTGAAGGGGTTCGTGAACTTGGAGGTCTTTGCGTAATTGGTACAGAGCGCCACGAAAGTCGCCGTATTGATAATCAGCTTCGTGGACGTTCAGGACGTCAAGGAGACCCAGGTGAGTCACAATTCTACTTGTCTCTTGAAGATGATTTGATGAAACGTTTTGGTTCAGAACGTTTGAAAGGTGTCTTTGAACGTCTCAACATGTCTGACGAAGCCATCGAATCTCGCATGTTAACGCGTCAAGTTGAAGCAGCTCAAAAACGTGTCGAAGGAAACAACTACGATACTCGTAAACAAGTCCTTCAATACGATGATGTTATGCGTGAACAACGTGAGATTATCTATGCACAACGTTATGATGTCATTACTGCAGATCGTGACTTGGCACCAGAAATCCATGCTATGATTCGTCGTACCATTGGACGTATCGTGGATGCACATGCTCGTTCTAAGGAAGATGAAAAATTGGAAGCAATCCTGAACTTCGCTAAGTATAACTTGCTTCCAGAAGATTCAATTAGCCGTTCAGACCTTGCAGGTCTGTCAGACCAAGCTATCAAAGATGAACTTTTCCAACGTGCCTTGAAAGTCTATGACAGCCAAGTTGCTAAGCTTCGTGACGAAGATGCAGTGAAAGAATTCCAAAAAGTCTTGATTCTACGTGTTGTAGACAACAAGTGGACAGACCATATCGATGCTCTTGACCAGTTGCGAAATGCTGTTGGTCTTCGTGGATATGCTCAAAACAACCCTGTTGTAGAATATCAAGCAGAAGGTTTCCGCATGTTTAACGACATGATTGGATCGATTGAATTCGATGTGACCCGCTTGATGATGAAAGCACAAATCCATGAGCAAGAACGTCCGCAAACTGAACACAATATCAGTACAACTGCGACTCGTAATATCGCAGCGCAGCAGGCAAGCCTTCCAGAAGATTTGGACTTGAGCCAAATCGGACGAAACGACCAATGCCCATGTGGATCAGGTAAGAAATTCAAGAACTGTCATGGTAAGAGACAATAATATGAGATAAGATACAGGCGGATACCTGGTAAAAATCATTTTTTGCTTGGTGTCCGTTTGCTTTATAAGGAGATGAATCATGGTATTTAAAGCTAAAAGTCCTAAAATTAACATTGAAGAAGTTCGCGCCTTGTCTAAATTAGAGGGAGCGGCTCTTGCGAGAAAAAATCAACGTGATCAGGAATTGGAAGCCATCATCCGTGGGGAAGACCAGCGTATTCTCTTGGTGATTGGACCATGTTCATCTGATAACGAAGAGGCGGTTCTTGAGTATGCCAAGCGTCTATCTGCTTTGCAAGAAGAGGTCAAAGACCGTATTTTTATGGTCATGCGTGTCTATACGGCTAAACCTCGCACCAATGGAGATGGCTATAAGGGCTTGATTCATCAACCAAATGCGACAGAAGCTCCTAGCTTGATCAATGGGATCAAGGCTGTTCGTCAGCTCCACTACCGCGTGATTACCGAGACGGGAATGACAACAGCGGATGAGATGCTTTATCCTGAAAATCTTCCGCTGGTGGATGATTTGATTTCTTATATGGCTGTTGGAGCTCGTTCTGTAGAGGATCAACAGCACCGTTTTGTAGCGAGTGGAGCAGACTTTTCAACAGGATTTAAAAATCCCACATCTGGAAATCTCAATGTCATGTTTAACGGGATTTATGCAGCACAAAATAAACAGAGTTTCCTCTTCCTCGGTAAAGAGGTGGAAACAACGGGGAATCCATTGTCCCACGCCATTCTTCGCGGTGCCTTGAATGAATACGGGAAAAATATTCCTAACTACTACTATGACAATTTGATGGATACCATTGATCAGTACGAAAAGATGGGCTTGGAAAATCCATTTATCATCATCGATACCAATCATGACAATTCAGGCAAGCAATACATGGATCAAATCCGTATCGTTCGTCAGACCTTGATTAACCGTGACTGGAATGAGAAGATCAAAAAATATGTTCGTGGTTTTATGATTGAGTCCTATCTGGAAGATGGACGTCAAAATGAGCCAGAAGTTTTTGGTAAGTCCATTACAGATCCGTGTCTAGGCTGGGACAACACAGAAGCACTTGTTCGCGAAATTTACCAAACGCTAGGAGAGTAAGATGGCATTTATCGAAAAAGGTCAAGAAATTGATATTGAAGCAATCAAGGCTGCGACCCAGTTGTCACCTGAAGCCTTGCGAAAGAAAGAAGCCCGCGATAGAGAGCTGGCAGCCATCATCTCAGGTGAGGACGACCGAATCCTTTTGGTGATGGGACCGTGTTCTTCAGACAATGAAGAAGCTGTGCTCGAATATGCTCGTCGTTTAGCAGACTTACAGAAAAAAGTTGCAGATAAAATCTTTATTGTGATGCGTGTCTATACGGCTAAACCTCGTACCAATGGAGATGGCTATAAGGGTTTGGTTCATCAGCCGGATACTTCTAAAGCTCCAAGCTTGATTAATGGCATACAAGCTGTTCGTCAGCTGCACTACCGTGTGATTACGGAGACGGGCTTGACGACAGCTGATGAGATGCTTTATCCGTCAAATCTCGTTTTGATCGATGATCTAGTCAGCTACCATGCTGTAGGGGCTCGTTCAGTAGAAGACCAGGAACACCGTTTTGTAGCGTCTGGGATTGATGCTCCAGTTGGGATGAAAAATCCAACATCTGGGAACCTTGGGGTTATGTTTAATGCTATCTATGCAGCTCAAAACAAGCAAACCTTCCTTTACCACGGTCAAGAAGTGGAAACTTCGGGAAATCCTTTGGCCCATGTTATCCTTCGTGGCGCCATGAACGAATATGGTAAAAATGAACCCAATTTCTACTATGAAACCCTCTTAAATGCCATCAATCGTTATGAGACCATGGGACTTGAAAATCCCTTCATTATCATCGATACCAATCATGACAATTCAGGCAAGCAGTATATGGAACAAATTCGCATTGTTCGCCAAGCCTTGCTGAATCGTGACTGGAATGAAAAGATTAAAAAGACGGTTCGAGGCTTTATGATCGAATCTTACCTAGCAGACGGTCGCCAAAATCAACCAGAGGTCTTTGGTTGTTCCATTACCGACCCTTGTCTAGGTTGGGAAAATACAGTAGCCTTGGTAGAAGAAATTTATACTACCTTAACAAAATAAGTGAAAAGGATGGAGTTGGGGGAATCTCAGCTCCTTTTATGAGTATGATAGTTGGACACGGAATTGACATCGAAGAATTGGCTTCGATAGAAAAAGCAGTTACACGACGTGAGGGCTTTGCCAAGCGCGTGCTGACCCCTAAAGAAATGGAGCATTTTACCAATCTCAAAGGGCGCAGACAGATCGAATACTTGGCAGGCCGCTGGTCAGCTAAGGAAGCCTTTTCCAAGGCTATGGGAACTGGTATTGGCAAACTGACCTTTCAGGATTTGGAAGTTTTGAACAATGAACGAGGGGCTCCTTATTTTAGTCAGGCACCATTTTCGGGAAAGATTTGGCTATCTATCAGCCATACAGATCAGTTTGTGACAGCCAGTGTCATTTTGGAGGAAAATCATGAAAGCTAGTCCACATAGACCAACCAAGGCTCTGATTCATCTGGGAGCTATTCGACAAAATATTCAGCAAATGGGGGCTCATATCCCTGAAGGAACGCTCAAGTGGGCAGTGATCAAGGCCAATGCCTATGGTCATGGGGCTGTTGCCGTTGCCAAGGCTATTCAAAATGATGTTGATGGATTTTGTGTTTCCAATATTGATGAAGCTATTGAACTTCGTCAGGCTGGCCTCAGCAAGAAAATCCTCATTCTAGGTGTATCTGAGTTAGAAGCTATTGGCCTAGCTAAAGAATACGACATCACTTTGACGGTGGCTGGACTGGAGTGGATTCGAGCGTTGGTTGCCACTGGGGCTGATTTATCTGGCTTATCGGTTCACCTCAAGATTGACTCAGGGATGGGACGGATTGGTTTTCGAGATTCCAGTGAGGCAGAGCAGGCTCAAGCCTTGCTCCAACAACACGGCGCTCGTGTTGAGGGGATTTTTACCCACTTTGCTACTGCAGATGAAGAATCAGATGACTATTTTAATGCCCAGTTAGAATGCTTTAAAACTATTTTGGCAAGTATGAAGGAAGTTCCAGAGCTGGTTCATGCCAGCAACTCAGCAACGACCCTCTGGCATGCTGAGACTATTTTCAATGCAGTCCGTATGGGAGATGCCATGTATGGTCTCAATCCTAGTGGAGAGGTCTTGGACTTACCCTATGATTTGACACCAGCCTTGAGTTTGGAGTCTGCCCTTGTTCATGTCAAGACAGTTCCAGCTGGAGCTTGCATGGGCTATGGAGCAACCTATCAGGCGGATAGTGAGCAAGTCATTGCGACCGTGCCAATCGGCTATGCGGATGGTTGGACACGAGATATGCAAAATTTCACTGTCTTGGTAGATGGCCAAGCTTGCCCAATCGTCGGACGAGTATCTATGGACCAAATCACCATTCGTCTGCCTAAGATTTATCCGCTAGGAACAAAAGTAACCATGATCGGCACAAACGGTGGCAAGGAAATCACAGCTACTCAGGTAGCGACCTATCGTGGAACTATTAACTATGAGGTGGTTTGCCTCCTCAGCGACCGCATTCCGAGAGAATATTATTAAAAAGAAAGGAGTGGAGCATGAATCTACATCAACCCTTGCATGTCTTGCCTGGTGTGGGACCAAAGTCAGCAGAGAAATACGCCAAACTAGGAATTGAAAACTTGCAAGACCTCTTGCTCTACTTTCCTTTCCGTTATGAAGATTTCAAAACCAAGCAGGTGCTGGAGCTGGAAGATGGCGAAAAGGCGGTTCTGTCTGGTCAGGTAGTGACTCCTGCTAGTGTCCAGTATTATGGTTTCAAGCGCAATCGTCTGCGCTTTAGCCTCAAGCAGGGAGAAGTCGTTTTTGCGGTGAATTTCTTTAACCAGCCCTATCTAGCTGATAAGATAGAGCTGGGAGCAACCCTGGCTGTCTTTGGGAAATGGGACCGCGCCAAGGCTAGTCTGACAGGGATGAAGGTCCTGGCTCAAGTAGAGGATGATCTCCAGCCTGTCTATCGTCTGGCTCAAGGAATCAGTCAGGCCAGTCTGGTCAAGGTCATCAAGACGGCTTTTGATCAGGGGTTAGACCTCTTGATTGAAGAAAATCTTCCCCAGTCTTTACTTGATAAATACAAACTCATGTCCCGTTGCCAGGCTGTTCGCGCTATGCATTTTCCCAAGGATTTGGCAGAATACAAGCAGGCCCTTCGCCGTATCAAGTTTGAGGAACTCTTTTATTTCCAAATGCAATTGCAGACGCTCAAGTCTGAAAATAGAGTTCAGGGAAGCGGTCTGGTTCTGAATTGGTCTCAGGAAAAAGTGTCGGCTGTTAAAGAAAATCTGCCTTTTGCCCTGACCCAAGCTCAAGAAAAGAGTTTGCAGGAAATTTTGACAGACATGAAGTCGGACCATCACATGAATCGTCTCCTTCAAGGAGATGTGGGAAGCGGGAAAACGGTAGTTGCTGGCTTGGCCATGTTTGCGGCGGTGACGGTTGGCTATCAGGCAGCTCTTATGGTGCCAACAGAAATCCTAGCAGAGCAACACTTTGAGAGTTTACAGAACCTTTTTCCAGACTTGAAACTGGCTCTCTTGACAGGATCCTTGAAAGCTACAGAAAAAAGAGAAGTCTTGGAGACTATTGCCAAGGGTGAGGCTGACTTTATTATCGGGACTCATGCTTTGATACAAGATGGAGTGGATTATGCTCGCCTTGGCTTGATTATCATCGATGAGCAGCACCGTTTTGGTGTGGGGCAAAGGCGTGTTCTGAGAGAAAAAGGGGACAATCCTGACGTTCTCATGATGACAGCGACGCCCATTCCACGGACGCTGGCTATCACAGCCTTTGGCGATATGGATGTTTCCATTATCGACCAGATGCCAGCGGGTCGGAAACCCATTGTGACACGTTGGATCAAACATGAGCAACTACCTCAGGTACTGACTTGGTTAGAGGGGGAAATTCAAAAAGGTTCGCAAGCCTATGTTATCTCTCCCCTGATCGAAGAATCTGAAGCTCTGGATCTGAAAAATGCTATTGCCTTATCTGAGGAGTTGACAGCTCATTTTGCTGGCAAGGCAGAAGTAGCCCTCCTACATGGTAAGATGAAGAGTGACGAAAAAGACCAGATCATGCAGGAGTTCAAAGAGAGAAAAACGGATATTCTGGTTTCGACAACGGTTATTGAGGTTGGGGTTAATGTTCCCAATGCGACCGTCATGATTATCATGGATGCCGACCGGTTCGGTCTCAGTCAGCTTCACCAGCTCAGAGGCCGTGTGGGTCGGGGTGACAAGCAGTCCTATGCTGTTCTTGTGGCTAATCCTAAGACTGAGTCTGGGAAGGACCGCATGCGCATCATGACAGAAACGACCAATGGATTTGTCCTTGCGGAGGAAGATTTGAAAATGCGTGGTTCTGGTGAGATTTTTGGAACCAGACAGTCAGGACTTCCAGAGTTTCAAGTGGCGGATATTATCGAAGATTTTCCGATTTTAGAAGAAGCCAGAAAGGTTGCCAGCTACATTAGTTCGATAGAAGGTTGGCAAGAGGATCCAGAATGGCGCATGATTGCTCTCCATCTGGAAAAGAAAGAACATCTAGATTAATACTCTTCGAAAATCAAATTTAAACCACGTCAACGTCGCCTTGGATTATATATGTAACTGACTTCGTCAGTCTTATCTACAACCTCAAAGCAGTGCTTTGAGCAACCTGCGGCTAGTTTCCTAGTTTGCTCTTTGATTTTCATTGAGTATAAGCTTTCTCTAAGGAAAACTTAAGCTAGCTTTTAGGTTTGGGCCTTATACTAGAATCATCAAAAAGAAACGAGGACTCTCACATGACGATTAAAGTAACCTACCAAAAGAAATTCCAAACCGTCAAACTAGAGAAAGGAGCTAGCACCTATTGATACACAGAGAGCGGAAACGCTCTTTTTATTTTTAAAACTACTTTCAGGCGATAGGTTTGAGGAAAGAGAATCTAAAATCACTTTCTATTTAGAATTCTTTCTTGCATTGCCTTCCTAGATATGCTAGAGTTATGATAGCGATTACAAAACTAAAGGAGCATGCTATGAAAAATCCAGCTTTGCTAGAAGAAATTAAGACTTATAAAGGACGGGATGAGATTCCAGAAGACTTTGATGCTTTCTGGGATGAAGAGGTCAAAAAAGTTTCATCTCTTCCAGCCTACCAGTTGGAGGAAAGAGATTTCCACATTCCTCAAGTCAAGTGTTATGAGCTGACCTTTGAAGGAACTAATGAAGGCAAGGTCTATGCACGAATCGTCCTTCCAAAGACTGAGGAGAAGGTTCCGCTAATCTTCCACTTTCATGGCTATATGGGACGTGGCTGGGACTGGGCCGACATGCTGGCCTATACTGTGGCTGGTTACGGTGTTGTTTCCATGGACGTTCGTGGTCAGTCGGGCTATTCTCAAGACGGCTTGCGCTCTCCACTAGGAAATACGGTGAAGGGGCATATCATCCGTGGTACTGTGGAAGGTCGTGAACATCTCTTTTATAAGGATGTTTATCTGGATATTTACCAGTTGGTTGAAATTATTGCTAGTCTGCCTCAGGTGGATGAGAAAAGACTTTCTAGCTATGGTGCCTCACAAGGTGGGGCTTTAGCCCTAGTTGCAGCAGCGCTCAATCCTCGGATTCAGCGAACAGTTGCCATCTATCCTTTCTTGTCAGACTTTAGACGAGTGCTTGAGATTGGCAATACCAGTGAAGCCTATGATGAACTCTTCCGATATTTCAAGTTCCACGATCCCTTCCATGAAACAGAGGAGGAAATCATGGCGACCCTTGCCTATATCGATGTGAAAAATCTTGCCCATCGTATTCAAGGTGAGGTCAAGATGATTACGGGCTTGGATGACGATGTTTGCTATCCCATTACCCAGTTTGCGATTTACAACCGTCTGACCTGCGACAAGGCCTATCGCACCATGCCAGAGTATGCTCACGAAGCCATGAATGTTTTTGTCAATGACCAAGTTTATAACTGGCTCTGTGGCAGTGAGATTCCTTTTAAGTACGTAAGATAATGAATGAGAGAGCTCAGGAGCTCTCTTTTTATGTCCAAAACCTGAAAGTACTTTCAGAAAATTTAAAATATTAAAATATTCTTAAAAGTAAAATCTATTCTGTGGGAACACAGATATAAATATAAGACTTTATTGTATAATAAAGGAAAAGTCACTTGTGAAAGGAGGAAAAAGGCTGCCGGGTGGTTAAAAAATCGGGCTCAGCAGAAAATGGGAGAGGATTGGGAGCTCTCATTAAGTTGGATACTTTCTTGTAAAAACTTGTCTCTTGAAGAGACAATAAAAATTTTTAAAGAAAAAAGAAAGCGCTTTATTTTATGAAGAATGAAAGGACAAACATGAATTACAAATCTTTAGATCGGAAACAGCGATACGGAATTCGAAAATTTGCAGTTGGGGCAGCATCGGTAGTGATTGGTACAGTGGTATTTGGAGCAAATCCAGTCTTAGCTCAAGAGCAAGCCAATGCAGCAGGGGCCAATACAGAAACTGTCGAACCTGGTCAAGGTTTATCAGAATTGCCAAAAGAAGCGTCCTCGGGAGATCTTGCTCATTTGGATAAGGATTTGGCTGGTAAATTGGCAGCAGCTCAAGACAACGGCGTTGAGGTGGACCAAGATCATTTGAAAAAAAATGAGAGTGCAGAGTCAGAAACCCCATCCTCTACCGAACCCCCTGCAGAAGAAGCAAATAAGGAAGAGGAATCAGAGGATCAGGGTGCTATTCCTCGTGACTATTACTCAAGAGATTTAAAAAATGCTAATCCTGTCCTTGAAAAAGAAGATGTTGAAACCAATGCAGCAAATGGTCAGAGAGTCGATTTATCAAGTGAACTAAATAAACTAAAGCAACTAAAAAATGCTACAGTTCACATGGAGTTCAAACCAGATGCATCAGCTCCACGCTTTTACAATCTCTTCTCTGTATCCAGTGACACCAAGGAAAATGAGTACTTTACTATGTCGGTCCTTGATAATACAGCTCTTATTGAAGGGCGTGGCGCTAACGGGGAGCAGTTCTACGATAAGTATACAGATGCTCCTTTGAAAGTTCGCCCTGGACAATGGAATTCCGTGACCTTTACTGTTGAACAACCAACAGCAGAGTTACCTCATGGTCGAGTTCGTCTCTATGTGAACGGTGTCTTATCCCGTACAAGTCTCAAATCTGGTAACTTCATCAAAGATATGCCAGATGTTAATCAAGCTCAACTTGGAGCAACCAAACGGGGCAATAAAACAGTTTGGGCATCAAACCTACAAGTACGAAACCTAACTGTTTATGATCGTGCTTTAAGCCCAGATGAAGTTCAAACACGAAGTCAATTATTTGAAAGAGGTGAATTGGAACAGAAACTTCCTGAGGGAGCAAAAGTCACTGAGAAAGAAGACGTCTTTGAAGGTGGTAGGAACAATCAACCAAATAAAGATGGTATCAAGAGTTATCGTATCCCAGCTCTTCTCAAGACTGATAAAGGAACGCTGATTGCTGGAACGGATGAAAGACGTTTGCACCATTCTGACTGGGGAGATATTGGCATGGTTGTTCGTCGCAGCTCAGATAATGGAAAAACATGGGGAGACCGAATCGTAATCTCAAATCCTCGTGACAATGAGCATGCTAAACATGCAGATTGGCCATCTCCAGTCAATATTGATATGGCCTTGGTGCAAGACCCTGAAACAAAGAGAATTTTTGCAATTTACGACATGTTCCTTGAAAGTAAGGCAGTATTTTCATTGCCAGGGCAAGCTCCGAAAGCTTATGAACAGGTGGGAGATAAAGTTTATCAAGTTTTATATAAGCAAGGAGAATCAGGTCGCTATACGATTCGAGAAAACGGAGAGGTTTTCGACCCTCAAAATAGAAAGACAGATTATCGCGTCGTCGTTGACCCTAAAAAACCAGCCTACAGCGATAAGGGAGATTTGTATAAAGGGAATGAGCTAATCGGAAATATTTATTTTGAATATAGCGAAAAGAATATTTTTAGAGTTTCCAATACCAACTACCTATGGATGTCCTACAGTGATGACGATGGGAAGACTTGGTCTGCACCAAAAGATATTACACATGGGATTCGGAAAGATTGGATGCACTTCCTAGGAACTGGACCTGGTACGGGGATTGCCTTGCGTACAGGACCTCATAAGGGAAGACTGGTGATTCCAGTTTATACAACAAACAACGTTTCCTATCTAAGTGGTTCTCAATCATCTCGTGTAATTTACTCAGATGATCATGGTGAAACATGGCAAGCAGGGGAAGCAGTTAATGATAACCGTCCAGTAGGCAACCAAACCATTCATTCTTCAACCATGAATAATCCAGGCGCCCAAAATACGGAGTCAACTGTTGTTCAGTTGAATAATGGAGATCTCAAGCTCTTTATGCGTGGGTTGACTGGCGATCTTCAGGTTGCGACCAGTCATGATGGAGGAGCAACGTGGGATAAGGAAATCAAACGTTATCCTCAAGTAAAAGACGTTTATGTTCAAATGTCCGCTATTCACACCATGCATGAAGGAAAGGAATACATTCTACTTAGCAATGCTGGTGGTCCTGGACGCAACAATGGTTTGGTTCACCTGGCTCGTGTTGAGGAGAATGGTGAGTTGACATGGCTGAAACACAATCCTATACAAAGTGGTAAGTTTGCTTACAACTCACTCCAAGAACTTGGAAATGGCGAATATGGTTTGCTTTATGAGCATGCGGATGGCAATCAAAACGATTATACTTTATCCTATAAGAAATTCAACTGGGATTTCTTAAGCAAAGACAGAATATCTCCTAAAGAAGCAAAAGTAAAATATGCCATCCAAAAATGGCCAGGTATTATTGCCATGGAGTTCGATTCGGAAGTATTGGTCAACAAGGCTCCGACCCTTCAATTGGCAAATGGCAAGACAGCAACCTTTATGACCCAGTACGATACAAAAACTCTCCTATTCACAATAGATCCAGAGGATATGGGTCAAAGAATTACAGGTCTAGCTGAGGGTGCAATTGAAAGCATGCACAATTTACCAGTTTCTTTAGCTGGCTCTAAACTAAGCGATGGTATTAATGGCAGTGAAGCTGCTATCCATGAGGTTCCAGAGTTCACAGGTGGCGTTAATGCTGAGGAAGCAGCGGTTCATGAAGTTCCGGAGTTTACAGGTCCAATGGCAACAGTGGGTGAAGAAGCAACACCAACGGTTGAAAAACCTGAATTCACAGGAGGTGTTAATGCTGAGGAAGCCCCAGTGGCAGAGATACCAGAGTACACTGGAACATTGGCAACAGTAGGAGAAGAACCAGCTCCAACGGTTGAAAAGCCTGAATTTACAGGTGGAGTCAATGCTGTTGAGGCAGCAGTCCATGAGCTTCCAGAGTTTAAAGGTGGTGTCAATGCGGTTCTAGCAGCCTCAAACGAGCTTCCGGAATATAGAGGAGGTGCTAACTTTGTCTTGGCAGCTTCAAATGATCTACCAGAGTACATAGGTGGCGTCAATGGTGCTGAGGCAGCAGTCCTTGAAGTGCCAGAGTACAAAGGAGAGACCAAACCAGTCTTAACGGCTGCAAATGATAAACTATCTCTAGGAAAAGATGTTACCTATCAAGCGCCAGCAGCTAAACAAGATGAACTTCCGAATACGGGAAGCAAGGAAACAAACTCACTAATTTCCCTTGGCCTTGCGGGCGTCCTCTTATCACTCTTTGCATTTGGAAAAAAGAGAAAAGAATAATAAGCAAGAGCTATTTGAGTAGGTCTCAGAAGAGATAGCAGGTTTTCAAGCCTGCTATCTTTTTTTATGACATTCAGGTTGATTTGAAATCATAAGAGGTCTGAAACTACTTTCAGGATAGTCTGTTCTATAAAATAGTTTTGAAACTGAAATCTATTCTACTACAAGCTATTGAAAGCGCTTAACAAATGATATATAATAAGCCCATAAGAACAAGAAAGGGAGGAAAGAGGATGCCACAGATCAGCAAAGAAGCCTTGATTGAACAAATCAAAGATGGAATCATTGTCTCTTGCCAGGCACTTCCTCACGAACCGCTTTATACAGAAGCGGGAGGAGTCATTCCCTTGCTAGTCAAAGCGGCTGAGCAAGGTGGAGCAGTCGGTATCCGAGCAAACAGTGTTCGCGATATCAAGGAGATTAAGGAGGTTACGAAACTCCCGATTATCGGGATTATCAAACGTGACTATCCGCCACAGGAGCCTTTCATTACAGCTACGATGAGAGAAGTTGATGAACTGGCTGAACTAGACATCGAGGTCATTGCTCTGGATTGTACCAAACGTGAACGTTACGATGGTTTGGAAATTCAGGACTTTATCCGACAAGTCAAAGAAAAATATCCGCATCAACTCTTAATGGCTGATACTAGCACGTTTGAAGAGGGTATAGCAGCAGTTGAAGCAGGAATTGATTTTGTTGGAACAACCCTATCAGGTTACACCTCTTATAGTCCGAAAGTGGATGGTCCAGACTTTGAACTGATCAAAAAACTGTGTGAAGCAGGTGTGGATGTCATCGCTGAAGGGAAAATTCATACACCAGAACAAGCCAAACAAATCCTTGAGTATGGGGTGCGAGGTATCGTTGTTGGTGGAGCGATTACTAGACCAAAAGAGATTACGGAACGCTTTGTTGCCGGTCTTAAATAACACAATCTCAAAAAAGAGGAGAGTGGTCGATGCGTCGGATAAAATGAAAACGTATACAAATTTAAAGAACTCATTATCCAATATGGATACGCTTATCAATTAGGAGAATACAAATGAAATTTAGAAAACTAGCTTGTACAGTACTTGCGGGTGCTGCGATTCTTGGCCTTGCGGCTTGTGGTAACTCTGGTGGAAGTAAAGATGCTGGAAGCTCTAGTAGCGATAGTGGAAAAACAGAAATCACTTGGTGGGCATTCCCAGTCTTCACACAAGAAAAAACTGGTGACGGTGTTGGAACTTATGAAAAATCAATCATCGAAGCTTTTGAAAAAGCAAATCCAGATGTAAAAGTGAAATTGGAAACCATCGACTTTAAGTCAGGTCCAGAAAAGATTACAACAGCTATCGAAGCAGGAACAGCGCCAGACGTACTCTTTGACGCACCAGGACGTATCATCCAATACGGTAAAAATGGCAAATTGGCTGAGTTGAACGACCTCTTCACAGACGAATTCGTCAAAGATGTGAACAACGAAAACATCGTACAAGCAAGTAAGGCTGGAGACAAAGCTTACATGTATCCAATCAGTTCAGCACCATTCTACATGGCAATGAACAAGAAGATGTTGGAAGATGCTGGAGTTGCAAACCTTGTAAAAGAAGGTTGGACAACTGATGACTTTGAAAAAGTTTTGAAAGCGCTTAAAGATAAAGGCTACACTCCAGGTTCATTGTTCAGTTCTGGTCAAGGGGGAGACCAAGGAACACGTGCCTTCATTGCAAACCTTTATGGCGGCTCTGTAACAGATGAAAAAGTAACGAAATATACAACTGACGATCCTAAATTCGTCAAAGGTCTTGAAAAAGCGGCTAGCTGGATCAAAGACGGTTTGTTGAACAATGGTTCACAATTTGACGGTGGAGCAGACATCCAAAACTTTGCCAACGGTCAAACTTCATACACAATCCTTTGGGCACCAGCTCAAAACGGTATCCAAGCGAAACTCTTGGAAGCAAGTAAGGTAGACGTGGTAGAAGTACCATTCCCATCAGACTCTGGTAAACCATCTCTTGAATACCTTGTAAACGGATTTGCAGTATTTAACAACAAAGACGACAAGAAAATAGCAGCAGCTAAGAAATTCGTTCAATTTATCGCAGATGACAAGGAATGGGGTCCTAAAGACGTTGTTCGTACAGGTGCCTTCCCAGTTCGTACTTCATTTGGCAAACTTTATGAAGACAAACGTATGGAAACAATCAGTGGCTGGACTAAATACTACTCACCATACTACAACACTATCGATGGATTTGCTGAAATGAGAACACTTTGGTTCCCAATGTTGCAATCTGTATCAAATGGTGACGAAAAACCAGCGGATGCTTTGAAAGCCTTCACTGAAAAAGCTAACGAAACCATCAAAAAAGCTACAAAACAATAAGCACTAAGTCAGATTGATTCCCCCCTTTTCCCTGTGCACTACGGTGTAAGAAAAGGGGGACTTTTGTTTGAAATGGTAGGAACTGTCACGAAATTAAAATGAAGTTCTTACATAAGCGAATCTTAAAAATTTCATTTTGGTTTTAAAACAGTTCAAGAAAATCAAAAACTATTCTATTTGAAAGAGAGGTGCCGACTGTGAAAGTCAATAAAATTCGTATGCGGGAAACAGTGATTTCCTACGCTTTCCTAGCACCAGTGTTATTCTTCTTTGTCATCTTTGTCTTGGCTCCTATGATTATGGGATTCATTACAAGTTTCTTTAACTACTCCATGACTAAATTTGAGTTTGTGGGCTTGGACAACTACATTCGCATGTTTAAAGACCCTGTCTTTGTGAAGTCTTTGATCAATACCGTTATCCTGGTTATTGGATCTGTTCCGATTGTAGTTCTCTTCTCGCTCTTTGTAGCATCTCAAACCTATCATCAAAATGCCATTGCCCGTTCTTTCTATCGTTTCGTCTTCTTCCTTCCTGTAGTTACAGGTAGTGTTGCCGTAACGGTTGTATGGAAATGGATCTATGACCCACTATCAGGGATTCTAAACTTTGTCCTTAAGTCAAGCCACATCATCAGCCAGAACATTTCTTGGCTGGGTGACAAAAACTGGGCTTTGCTAGCGATTATGATCATCCTTTTGACAACATCTGTTGGTCAACCGATTATCCTTTATATCGCTGCCATGGGGAATATTGACAACTCACTTGTTGAAGCAGCGCGTGTTGACGGTGCGACTGAATTTCAAGTCTTCTGGAAGATCAAATGGCCTAGCCTTCTTCCAACAACTCTTTACATCGCGATCATCACAACAATCAACTCATTCCAATGTTTCGCCTTGATTCAGCTCTTGACTTCTGGTGGTCCAAACTACTCAACAAGTACCTTGATGTACTACCTTTACGAAAAAGCCTTCCAATTGACAGAATACGGCTATGCCAATACCATCGGTGTCTTCTTGGCAGTGATGATTGCCATTGTCAGCTTTGCTCAATTCAAGATCCTCGGAAACGACGTAGAATACTAAAGAAAGGAGACAGTTATGCAACCTACACAAAAGAAACCCTTAACAGCTTTCACTGTTATCTCAACGATTATCTTGCTCTTGTTGACCGTACTGTTCATCTTTCCATTCTACTGGATCTTGACAGGGGCCTTCAAATCTCAACCTGATACCATTATGATTCCACCACAGTGGTTCCCTAAAATGCCAACCATGGAGAACTTCCAACAACTCATGGTGCAAAACCCTGCTATGCAGTGGATGTGGAACTCTGTATTTATCTCACTGGTAACCATGTTCTTAGTCTGTGCAACCTCTTCTCTAGCAGGTTATGTCTTGGCTAAAAAACGTTTCTATGGTCAACGTATCCTCTTTGCAGTCTTTATCGCTGCCATGGCACTTCCAAAACAAGTTGTCCTTGTACCATTGGTACGTATCGTTAACTTCATGGGAATTCACGATACTCTTTGGGCAGTTATCTTGCCTTTGATTGGATGGCCATTCGGGGTCTTCCTTATGAAACAATTCAGTGAAAATATCCCTACAGAATTGCTTGAATCAGCTAAAATCGACGGTTGTGGTGAGATTCGTACCTTTTGGAGTGTAGCCTTCCCTATTGTGAAACCAGGATTTGCAGCCCTTGCAATCTTTACCTTCATCAATACTTGGAACGACTACTTTATGCAGTTGGTTATGTTGACTTCACGTCAAAACTTGACCATCTCACTCGGGGTTGCGACCATGCAGGCCGAAATGGCAACCAACTATGGTTTGATCATGGCAGGTGCAGCTCTTGCAGCCGTGCCAATCGTAACAGTCTTCCTTGTCTTCCAAAAATCATTCACTCAGGGTATTACTATGGGAGCTGTCAAAGGTTAATACTCTGCGAAAATTGAATTCAAACTACGTCAGCGTCACCTTGCCATACTTAAGTATTGCCTGCGGTTAGCTTCCTAGTTTGTTCTTCAATTTTCATTGAGTATAAGAGAATACAGAGTTATAAGTGTCTACAAAATGTTGGGTATTTGCTTACCTTAGAGATTTTGTCAGACACTTATAAACTTAAGAATGATTTTAGTTGACTATCAGAAACGAAGGAAAGAGTATGATTTTTGACGATTTGAAAAACATCACCTTTTACAAAGGGATTCATCCTAATTTAGATAAGGCTATCGACTATCTCTACCAACATCGTAAAGATTCGTTCGAATTAGGAAAGTACGAGATTGACGGAGATAAAGTCTTTCTAGTTGTTCAGGAAAATGTCCTCAATCAAGCTGAAAATGATCAATTTGAGCATCATAAAAACTATGCAGATTTGCATTTGCTGGTAGAAGGACATGAATATTCGAGCTATGGTTCACGTATTAAAGATGAAGCAGTAGCATTTGACGAAGCGAGTGACATTGGCTTTGTGCATTGTCATGAAAAATACCCACTCTTGTTGGGTTATCACAATTTTGCGATTTTCTTCCCAGGAGAACCTCACCAGCCAAATGGCTATGCAGGTATGGAAGAGAAGGTTCGCAAATATCTCTTTAAAATTTTGATTGATTAAAAAATCAGGAGGAGCAAACATGGCACAAAAAGGAGTAAGCCTTATCAAGGCAGCATTTGATACAGATAACTTTCTCATGCGTTTTAGTGAGAAGGTCTTGGATATCGTGACAGCCAATCTTCTTTTTGTCGTCTCTTGTTTGCCCATCGTGACGATTGGAGTGGCTAAAATTAGCCTCTACGAGACCATGTTTGAGATTAAGAGAAGCAGACGAGTTCCAGTTTTCAGAACCTATCTAAGAGCTTTCAAGCAAAATCTGAAACTGGGGCTTCAGTTAGGTTTGCTAGAGTTGGGCATTGTGTCATTAAGCCTTCTAGACCTCTATCTTTTCTGGGGACAGACAGCTTTGCCTTTCCAGATTGTCAAGGCTATTTGTTTGGGGATTCTCATCTTCCTCACTCTCGTGATGCTGGCTAGTTATCCCATCGCTGCGCGCTATGATTTGTCTTGGAAAGAAGTGCTGCAAAAAGGGCTTATCTTGGCAAGTTTTAACTTTCCATGGTTCTTCCTCATGTTAGCCATTCTCTTTCTCATTGTGATGGTTCTTTATCTATCCGCCTTCACTCTCCTTCTGGGTGGGTCAGCCTTTATACTCTTTGGTTTTGGTTTGCTGGTCTTTCTCCAAGTAGGATTGATGGAGAAAATTTTCGCAAAATACCAGTAGGATGAGATCTTTCTGAAACTACTTTCAATCGTTATAGTTTCTAAAATACAAGTAGAAACTAAAATCTAAGTGTATACAAGATATTGAAAGCGATTTTCACAAGGTGTATACTAAACTTGTAAAAAATAGAACTGCTCTCAGCAGAAAAAAGAAATCTTAGGAGAAAATCTATGTCAGATTTGAAAAAATACGAAGGTGTCATTCCAGCCTTCTACGCATGTTACGATGATCAAGGAGAAGTAAGCCCAGAGCGCACACGTGCTTTGGTTCAATACTTCATTGATAAAGGAGTTCAAGGTCTTTATGTCAATGGTTCTTCTGGTGAATGTATCTACCAAAGTGTGGCAGATCGCAAATTGATTTTGGAAGAAGTCATGGCAGTTGCCAAAGGAAAATTGACTATCATCGCCCATGTTGCCTGCAACAATACCAAAGATAGTATGGAACTTGCTCGCCACGCAGAAAGTTTGGGTGTAGATGCCATTGCAACGATTCCACCGATTTACTTCCGTTTGCCAGAATACTCAGTTGCTAAATACTGGAACGATATCAGTTCTGCAGCTCCAAACACAGACTATGTTATCTACAACATTCCTCAATTAGCAGGTGTTGCTTTGACTCCAAGCCTTTACACTGAAATGTTGAAGAATCCTCGTGTTATCGGTGTTAAGAACTCTTCTATGCCAGTTCAAGATATCCAAACCTTTGTCAGCCTTGGTGGAGAAGACCACATCGTATTCAATGGCCCAGATGAACAATTCCTAGGTGGTCGCCTCATGGGAGCCAAAGCTGGTATCGGTGGTACTTATGGTGCTATGCCAGAACTCTTCTTGAAACTCAATGAGTTGATTGCTGAGAAAGACTTGGAAACAGCGCGTGAATTGCAATACGCTATCAATGCAATCATTGGCAAACTCACTTCTGCACATGGAAATATGTACGGTGTGATCAAAGAAGTCTTGAAAATCAATGAAGGCTTGAACATTGGATCAGTTCGTTCACCATTGACGCCAGTGACTGAAGAAGATCGACCAGTTGTAGAAGCAGCTGCAGCCTTGATTCGTGAAACCAA
This sequence comes from Streptococcus sp. 27098_8_70, assembly GCF_041432215.1. GTDB lineage: Bacteria > Bacillota > Bacilli > Lactobacillales > Streptococcaceae > Streptococcus > Streptococcus oralis_CP. The sequence goes on along the minus strand of NZ_JAPVZD010000003.1, from coordinate 29,188 downwards.
GGAGCGCTTCCTCTAATCCATAAGGAGGTATTTATGACACACTACGTTGCAATTGATATCGGTGGAACCAATATCAAATATGGTTTGATTGACCAAGAAGGTCAACTTGTTGAATCGCATGAAATGCCAACTGAGGCGCATAAGGGTGGACCCCATATCTTACAAAAGACAAAAGATATCGTAGCCAGCTATTTAGAAAAAGGCCCAGTAGCAGGTGTTGCCATTTCTTCTGCAGGGATGGTGGATCCTGATAAGGGTGAGATTTTCTATGCTGGTCCTCAGATTCCCAACTATGCAGGAACCCAGTTCAAGAAGGAAATTGAGACGAGCTTTAATATCCCTTGTGAGATTGAAAATGATGTCAACTGTGCAGGTCTGGCTGAGGCAGTATCTGGTTCAGGCAAGGGAGCGAGTGTCACACTTTGCTTGACCATTGGAACCGGTATCGGTGGTTGCTTGATTATGGATGGGAAAGTCTTCCATGGATTTAGTAATTCAGCCTGCGAAGTCGGTTACATGCACATGCAGGATGGAGCTTTTCAGGATCTTGCTTCTACGACAGCCTTGGTTGAGTATGTAGCAACAGCTCATGGAGATTCAGTTGATCAGTGGAATGGCCGACGTATTTTCAAGGAAGCTACTGAAGGAAACAAGATTTGTATGGCTGGGATTGACCGCATGGTAGACTATTTAGGAAAAGGTCTGGCAAATATTTGCTACGTTGCCAATCCAGAAGTGGTCATTCTCGGTGGCGGGATCATGGGGCAAGAGGCTATCCTCAAACCGAAGATCCGCACAGCCTTGAAGGCGGCCTTGGTACCAAGTCTAGCTGAAAAAACACGATTAGAATTTGCCCATCACCAAAATACAGCAGGGATGTTGGGAGCCTATTATCATTTTATACTCAATGAAAATCAAAGAGCAAAGTAGGAAGCTAGCCGTAGGCAGTACTTGAGTACGGCAAGGTGAAGCTGACGTGGTTTGAATTTGATTTTCGAAGAGTATCAAAACAAAACAATCCTAGTTTGGAATTATAGAATTAAGAAAAACACTGAATCACTACTTGAGTGAAAACTGTTTTGCTTAATTCTTTTTTTATTGAAAAATTTAAGCTAAAGGAGGTAATCGTGAGAAACTAGGAGAAAATAACCACCTTGTATGAAAGGTTAAGACGAGATGAAGAACTACAAGGCGAGAGCAATTCTATCATCCATTTAATTGATATTTAGCTTGAGTAAATGGAAAAATGATATAATGAGGTGGACGAAAAATTGACAAATTAGAATTTGTAGAGGTGAGAAAAATGTAATGGTAACCTATTCACCTGAAATCGAAATCATATAAAATTACGAGGAGATTGTAAGATGAATAATTATATAAAATTAAATGAAGATAGATGGAATAATGTAAAAAATGACTATACTGAGCCATTGACACATGAAGAATTAGAAGAAGCTAGAAAGCATCCAATTTCTGTTGCCTTAACTGTTGGGGAAAAAGTCCCCACAGAATGGTTTGAAAAAGCCAAGGGGAAAAAGATATTAGGGTTAGCTTGTGGTGGTGGCCAGCAGGGTCCAGTTTTTGCTGTAAAAGGTTATGATGTCACCATCATGGATTTTTCTAAATCACAATTAGAAAGAGACGAGATGGTCGCTAAAAGAGAAGGCTTAAAAATCAAGACGATTCAAGGCGATATGACCAAACCATTTCCCTTTGAAGATGAAACTTTTGATATTATTTTTAACCCGGTTTCAAATGTCTATATAGAAGATTTAGAAAACATGTATAAAGAAGCCGCTCGAGTATTGAAAAAGGGGGGACTCTTAATGGTCGGATTTATGAATCCTTGGATCTACATGTATGATGCGGACATTGTATGGGACAAACCTGATGAGGAATTGCTTTTGAAGTTTGCACTACCTTTTAATTCAAAAGAGCTTGAAGCGGAAGGCAAAATCACCATCAATCCAGAATATGGATATGAATTTAGCCATACCTTAGAAAGTCAGATTAGAGGACAACTTAAAAATGGTCTCGCTATGATAGATTTTTATGAATCATGTGATAAAAGAAATAGATTATCACATTATGGAAATGACTACATCGCTACACTCTGCATTAAACTATGATATTATAGAACGTACTTCTGAAGAATAGCTCGTTTTATTTTACGATTAGAATTTTCCATACCCAAAATAACGCAGGGATGTTGGGTGCCTACTATCATTTCAAAACAAAACAATCCTAGTTTGGTTCAACCAAACTAGGATTTTCTAACGCGTTTTTGTCTACGATAGCCATTGAGTTTTTTATTTTCCCAATAGCTGTTAAAGATTTTTTCCTTGCTCTCGCGATTGATTTCCAAAAAGTAGGCATAAATCAAATCTATTAAAATGAGCATAGGGAGTTGAGCGGAAATACGCTGGATGTAAGAAGATTGACTATGGCTTGCGACAAGGACTGTTTCGGTATAGGCCTGACTATTTTTATTTGGAGCACTGGTAAAGAGAATGGTTTTGGCACCCATTTCCTTGGCATCCAACAAACTATCGAGGACGGATTGGGTAGTGCCTGATAAGGAAAAACCAAGTACCAGACAGTTTTCATCCATGATACTGGTCGTCCATGCAAAGCCATCCCGATCGGTCAAAGCTTCACAGACCACACCTAATCGTATAAAACGGAGTTTCATTTCACGGGCAATCAGACCAGAACTTCCCGTCCCAAAAAAGTAAACTCGTTCTGCGTCATCGATTAATTGGGCGACGCGTTCCAGTTGTTCTTCGTCAATCAAATCCTGTGTTTGTTCTCGCATGATACTGTAGCTTCGCAAAACACGTTTGGTCAAAGGACTGTGTTTGTGCGAATGAGTGTCCGGTTTACTAGCTTGGTGCTGGTATTGAAAGACGAATTCTCGGTAGCCTGTAAAACCACACTTTTTGGCAAAGCGGGTTAAGGCTGCTTGGGAGATATGTAATTTCTGGGTAACTTGCTGAGAAGAGAGATCATCTTGGATCGTTTCAGCTTGCAAAAAATAGCGAGCGATTTCTTGCTCGAGCTCGGTTAATTCTTCAAAATGGAGGTCGATTATGGTTGCGATATCTGGCTTGTTCATGAGGCTCCTTTTTATGAGTCAAAGTCTTAAAGGTTAACGCTTTCCTAACTATTACTATCATTATATCATAGAAAATAGGATAACCAAATAAAAAGGCATTTTCAGTTAAAAGTCAAAAAATGCTTCGACTTTTCCAAGAGTTTCTCCGTAAAATATGGTACAATGAAATGTACTGAGCTTCACCTGTTTGCTCTATTATTTTAGGGAAAATAAAGGTGGAAATCGGGAATTTTTCTAGAAAAGAGTCTTAGTTGTATGAGAAAATTTAATAGCCATTCGATTCCGATTCGGCTTAATTTACTATTTGCGATTGTCATCCTGCTCTTTATGGCCATTATTGGTCGTTTGTTATACATGCAGGTGCTCAATAAGGATTTTTATGAAACAAAATTGACCTCAGCCAGCCAAACAAGGGTAACAACTAGTTCAGCTCGTGGACAGATCTATGATGCGGCAGGGAAACCCTTGGTAGAAAACACTGTCAAGCAGGTTGTTTCTTTCACACGAAACAATAAAATGACTGCAACTGAATTGAAGGAGACAGCCAAGAAACTTCTCACATATGTAAATGTAACCTCCCCTGATCTGACTGATCGACAGATTGCAGATTATTACTTGGCGGATCAGGATATTTACAAAAAAACAGTCGAATCCTTGCCAAGCGATAAACGCCTGGATTCAGATGGGAACCGCTTATCGGAAGCGACACTTTACAATAATGCGGTTGAAAGCATTGACGTGAGTCAACTTAATTATACAGATGACCAGAAAAAGGAAATCTATCTCTTTAGTCAGCTCAATGCTGTTGAAAATTTTGCAACGGGAACCATTTCTACGGACGCCTTAGATGATACCCAAGTTGCTCTCGTTGCATCAGCGTCCAAGGAATTACCAGGTATCAGCATTTCAACCTCATGGGATCGTAAAGTACTGGATACATCTTTATCAACAATCGTTGGTAGCGTTTCAAATGAGAAGTCAGGACTTCCAGCTGAGGAAGTTGATGCTTATCTCAAAAAAGGGTATTCTCTCAATGACCGAGTGGGAACTTCCTATCTTGAAAAGCAATATGAAGATGTTCTTCAAGGCAAACGCTCCGTCAAAGAAATCCACCTCGACAAACACGGAAATATGGAAAGTGTGGAAAATGTCGAAGAAGGAAGCAAAGGAAACAATATCAAGTTAACGGTTGACCTAGCTTTCCAGAATGGTGTGGATGACCTACTCAAGAGTTACTTCAACTCAGAGTTGGGCAATGGTGGAGCCAAATATTCTGAAGGAGTCTACGCCGTAGCCCTCAATCCTAAAACCGGAGCAGTTTTGGCCATGTCAGGTGTCAAGCATGATGTCGAATCCGGAAAATTAAGTTCAGATTCGCTTGGAACGATAACCAATGTCTTTGTGCCAGGATCTGTCGTTAAGGCAGCGACCATCAGCTCTGGTTGGGAAAATGGAGTCTTGTCAGGTAATCAAACCTTGACAGACCAGCCGATTGTTTTCCAAGGTTCGGCCCCTATCAATTCATGGTACACCTTGTCCTATGGCTCTTTCCCGATTACAGCAGTTGAGGCTCTAGAATACTCTTCTAATACCTATATGGTTCAGACTGCGCTAGGAATCATGGGACAGACCTACACACCAAACATGACAGTCGCAACGGGACAGTTAGAGACTGCAATGGGCAAATTGCGATCAACCTTTGGGGAATATGGACTCGGAGCTTCAACAGGGATTGACCTCCCAGATGAATCTACAGGATTTACGCCAAAAGAATTTGATTTGGGGAACTATATCAATAATTCCTTTGGTCAGTTTGATAACTACACACCGATGCAGTTAGCCCAGTATGTCGCAACCATTGCAAACAATGGCGTACGTTTGGCTCCTCACATCGTTGAAGGGGTTTATGGAAACAATGACCAAGGTGGCTTAGGCAGTCTAGTTCAGGAAACAGCTGCCAAGGAAATGAACAAGGTCAATATCTCAGAAGCCGATATGGCTATCTTGCACCAAGGTTTCTATCAAGTTTCGCATGGAACGAGTGCCCTTACGACAGGTCGTGCCTTTTCAAATGGCGCAGCCGTATCCATCAGTGGGAAAACGGGTACTGCCGAAAGTTACGTTAATGGCGGTCAAAAAGCTAATAACACCAATGCCGTCGCTTATGCACCGTCGGATAATCCCCAAATTGCGGTCGCAGTCGTCTTTCCTCATAACACCAACCTAACAAACGGTGTTGGACCTTCCATTGCGCGCGACATTATCAACCTCTATAACCAACACCATCCAATGAATTAGAAAGGAACTTATGCTGTATCCAACACCTATTGCCAAGCTGATTGATAGCTATTCAAAGTTACCAGGTATCGGGATTAAAACGGCTACCCGCCTAGCCTTCTATACCATTGGAATGTCTGATGACGATGTCAATGAATTTGCCAAAAATCTCCTGTCTGCTAAACGGGAATTGACCTATTGTTCCATCTGTGGTCGCCTGACGGATGATGACCCTTGCTCTATCTGTACGGATTCGACTCGAGACCAGACAACCATCTTGGTGCTAGAGGATAGTCGCGATGTGGCTGCTATGGAAAATATCCAAGAATACCACGGACTCTATCATGTCTTGCATGGCCTCATTTCTCCGATGAATGGTATCAGCCCAGACGATATCAACCTCAAGAGCCTTATGACCCGTCTCATGGATAGTGAGGTTTCAGAAGTGATCGTGGCAACCAATGCGACAGCGGATGGGGAAGCGACATCGATGTATCTCTCTCGTTTGCTCAAGCCAGCTGGTATCAAGGTCACTCGCCTAGCACGAGGACTAGCCGTGGGAGCAGATATCGAGTATGCGGACGAAGTCACACTCTTACGAGCCATTGAAAATCGGACAGAGTTGTAGGAGTCAGTTAAAACGTAGCTCATTATGACACATAAGACGAGCCCTAGGAATTTTTCTAGGGCTTGTCTTTTTCTGTTTCTCACGAGAGGTGAACAAGCCTTGCTAATAAGACTACTCAAACTATAAGGCATCAGAAAACGGGTCTCCAAAATCACTAGTGGCGTCTTTGTCAAACTCATTCACTGAGCGATAGAGTTTACTCTAAGGAGATGAGCTCACTTGCCCTTAGGGTTTGTTTTGAAATCGTACTATTTTTGTGTTATGATATGGTCAATATACAATGAATAAAGGGAGTTTGAAGTATGGGTGGAAAGATAAAATCTAGCACGATAGCAGCAGAGGCAGCTATTAATGAATTGGTTGGGTATGACACGAGCAAGAAGCAAAATCAGCAAGTAGAATTTTCATATACTTCTGAAATCGCTGGGATGGAAGCGGGACGTCAGGCCTGCAACCAAATGCTTCAGGCAGTCAGTGATTTCAGCTCGGCTGTTTTGACCCAAGCAAATAAGTTTCCAGAAATTGCTCATAAGATTGAAAAACGCGACGTAGAGCTGGCTAAGAGATGGGAACATTAAAAATGGCAGATAAGAACGAAGAAAAACGCTACAAACTTTGGCGAGAAATTGTCAAGATTGACGATAAAGAAGAAAGTCTTCAGACTCTAAAAAGACAATATGAACAGCAGGTAACTCACTTTCACTCAGAAATCCAGAGTATCCACCATCGTATGGCGACTCTATTAGCTATCTCGCCTAGTTCTCGTCAAGTGATAGAGCAAATCGAAAGTGATAATAGAACCATTCAACGACAGATCAACTCTTATGTAGATGAGGAACTGGATGAATTGGGAAAACAAACGAAGAAGGCTCGTCGGTCTTTCGATGAAGCTAGAGAAGAACTGATATCAGAAAGGAATCGGCTACCATGGGAGTAAAATACAGCGCACAAGAATCCCAAGAATTGATTCAAGCTATGACTAACAATCTCCAGGTCGCAAATGAAGTCACGGACCGCTTATCTAGTGGATGTGACCACCTGATTTCCTCTTTAGACTCAGGTGAGCTGACAGGAGCAGCCTACACAGCTGGGAAGGGTCTTTTTACAGAGATTATCATCCCCAGCATCAAGAAGTTACAAGCAGCGATAGATGATATCCAACTAGAGTTGACCTCCTACAAAAATGCGGATGCTCAGGTCTCTGGATATGGAGATTTGGACATGGACCAGCTCAAGGAACTGAAAAAATTGAGGGAAGAGCAGTTAGCTATCGTAGAAGCTCAGATTCAAGCGAGGGAGAATTGGTTAAATCAAATCAAAGATTTCTTTACACTGAATTGGGGGAAAGCTTTCTCTGAGAAGACCATCCTCTACAATACCAAGTCTCAAATCGAGTCAGGTATTCAGGATTTGGATGACAAGATTGAAAAACTAGAATTTTTTGTCTCAGAGGTTTCCCAGTATTTCAGCGATAGTCTAGAAGTCCTTAGCTTAGCGATTCAAGGAGCTACGCAACTAAGTAAAGTCATTGTCGATAGCGATGGCAACTACTATGCGGACGGTCTGGACATGAGCTGGGTGCAAAAGATGAAGGATGTGAAGATTGTTTCGCATGCAAAAAGAGATTTTCAAGATTCAGAAACTCGTGCAATCAATAAAGCTTCTAGGGATATGATGCTATCGGACGATGGTGATGCCTACTATCGTGCCGAATTAAAGAAGCGCTTAAAAGGCCATGACAAGTCCGAATGGGATAAAATAATTGACGACTACAATCACACTCTTAAGATTGATGAAACAGGGAATATCATTGAAATTCATTCCTTGGAACAAGGCTATGTCGTTTTAAAAAATGGGAAATATGATGCTGACTATACTCATTTGGTTAACAAAAAGCTTGATGAACTAAAAGCCCAAAACTTTGAAGCAAATTCAGTCGAATTTTGGAGTGGAGTAGCTCAAATTTTCTCTGGATTGGGAGTTTACTTTGCGAGTGGAGCCCTAGAAGTCTTGAGTGTAATGGCTGGTCCGCCAACAGCAGGGACAAGTATCGTAGCTGGTACCGCAGCATCTGTAACAGGGGTTCAATATGGGAATGTACTGATAGCTAGTGGAGCAGTAACTAGCTTATCAGCTATCACAAAGACAGCCTTACAAAATGGCGAAATTCAGGTTGATTATTCCAGTAACTATGACAGCTGGAAGGCAAATAAACCGACGAGTAAGTCTTTTGGAAAAAAGATTTCTGGACGAGTTAACGGTAAAAAAGTCGATAATATTCGAGTTGATGCGGAGCCAGATAGTGGGAAAATCCAAGTTCAATCGGGGAGTGGAAAGTCAGGTTATAACCTCGACATAGATATTGAAGCCTCAACTATTTCAAGTAGGCAGGATATTGTAAACTGGGTAAATGAACAATCTGAACTAAATGGACTTGGAAAAGGAGCTAAAGAAGAAGTTATCAAAAATATGTGGAAAGCTTTTAAATACTTGACGCAATAAGGAGTGAACAATGAAATTATATTTAAAAGGTGATTATACAAAAAGAGTACCTTATGGTTATTTAGAACTAGCTGGTAAAATGTGGTTTCCAGAAGATGAGCAAATTTCTTACTCAAATGCTGGGAACAATGATGCATTACAAGAAGATTTTTTCTCAAATTTATCCTTGAGGAAAGGCACTGCCGATAAGAGATGGTCTAGTGTCCCCCTAAAGGAAGGGGTACGAAGACTCTTTTCACATATTAAGGAAAGTATTGAAATTAATTTTGAAGATGCATTTGCTACGGATTATAATGAAAAGGGAGACTATCTCCGTATTTTAACCACCCATCTAGAAGTTTTGACAGTTGATAAACGAGCTATGTACATTATGGCGCTTGAGATTGCAAAGGTGATTGATGGGCAAATTAGCGAGGATAATAAGAAGACATGGCTAACAGTCGAGGAGTTTAGGAAAAAGCACGAGGCTATTCTATCTCTAACTTTTGAAGAAGCAAATGAACTAAGTTTGACTGAAATTCAAACGATGGATGTGGTAGACGACCCTCTTTGGGAGGAAGAAGCCAATCGTCGAAAAGAATATATACTAGCACATGGAGGCGATATCTCAGATTTATGAGACTATATATCAAAAGTGATTTTAAGAAAAAAATAACCTTTACGACAAGAGAGTTGCTCTGGGAAATGTGGTTTAAGGAATGGCAGGGTCATCCTATTACATACTCAAACGTTGGTGATGATGAGATGTTGCAAGATGATTTCTTTTTTGGAGTTCAATTTGATAAATGGCGATTTAATGATAAGCGATGGAATCATATACCATATGACAAGAGTGACCCTTGGAATTCGTTTTCTGATGAAAATATTCAATTAGAATTTGAAAATGATTTTATTACTGATGGGAGAGAACGTGGAGAATACCTTAGGATTGCGACTACCCATACGGACATTTTAACGGTTGATAAACGAGCTATGTATATCATGGCAGTCGAGGTGGCTTCTGCCATTGATGGTCAGATTAGCGAGGATGGCAAAGAGACCTGGATGGATGTAGAGACTTTTAAGGAGTTGCACAAGGATGTTCTTTCACTGACTTATGATGAAGCTGTTGAAATCAGTTTGGAAGAATTAAAGACAATGGTACCGGTAAGAGATCCTCTATGGGAAGAGGAGGAACGCCTTCGAGAAGAATACATTGCTATCCATGGCGAACGTGTTTATGACGATGAGGAAGACGATTGAAATTATATTTAAAAGGCGATTATACTAGAAAAGTGACATTTGGCTACAGAGAACTCGCATGGAAAATGTGGTTTAAAGAAAGAAATGGTCAAAAAATAAGTTTTTCAAATGTCGGGGATGATGAGATGCTACAAAATGACTTCTATCTATCTTTACGTTTAGATAAGTGGGGAGCAAGTGGCTCTCGTTGGAAAGAGGTCAAGGTTAAAGGTGGCAGTGCAATCAATTCCCAAAAATATGAAAATATTGATTTAGATTATGAAGGAAGTTATGAAAGCGATGGTAGAGAAAAGGGAAAGTATCTAAGAATCGCTTCTAATTATTTGGATGTCTTAACAGTTGATAAACGTGCTATGTATATTATGGCGCTTGAAATTGCGATTGCTATTGATGGACGAATCAGTGAAGATGATAAGAAAACATGGCTAACAGTCGAGGAATTCAAGGAAAAGCACCAAGATATCTTATCTCTAACTTTTGATGAAGCAAACGAGATAAGTTTGGAAGAAATTCAGACGATTGACGCTATTGACGATCCCATCTGGGAAGAATTGGATAGGAAACGCGAGGAATACATCAAAATCCACGGTGAACGTGTTTATGACGATGAGGAAGATGAGTGAGAGTTTATAATAACACTTATTTGAAAGAGAGTGTTGATAGAGGAAAGGCGAATGTTAGATAAAGTAAAACAGTTTAAGTGGTTGATTGTATTGTCCTTGTTCCTATTAGCGATTCCTTTATATTTTACTTACAATCATTTCCAACAATCTAGTGCTTTAAGAGAAGCTTTTGAAAAAAATGAAAGAATTGAAGTTCTTCATCGTTTGACATCATCAGAAAAATATGCATCTGACATCCGCAAGGCAGGTTATACTATTCCTTCTGACGGAGCTATTCGATTGGATGGAGTTATTTATCCATTAGAAATAGAAGGAGAGTTACATTTGAAAATTAGCCCTCCCAAAAAGGATGCTAAGGATTTTCAGTTATTTTTTATCACACAGGTTAATGAAAAACAAACGTATGTAGCTTTTATTTTAGATAAAAATCTGAATTTAATTGATTCCAGCTATTCTCAGCAAAATGGTAACGGGAAAAGAGAGATTGTTTCTATCTCACAAGCCGAAGAAGATTACTTGTTGAGAAGTGTTCAAAGCGAGCTTGATGGCTTCATGAAAAAGATGTATCAAACCTTGTATGGATAGTTTGCCAGAGAAAGTAACTTCTTGCTCAACACAATGCTGTATGAACAACACTTCTATGATTACTTAGACAGAGGGGGTGAAAAAAATGTCGGGACTTAAAAAAATACTAATCGTGATTGGTTCTGTAATTGTCTTAGCTACTGGCTTGAATCTTTATTTTCAGTATCAAAACCACCAAGAATATATGCAATTAAAAACCTCCTTTGAAGAGAGGGACAATATAGTCGTCTTACAACGTTTGATGGCATCAGAAAAATATGCGTCTGACATCCGTAAAGCGGGCTATGTCGTTCCTCCCGATGGAGCTATTCGCTTGGATGGAGGAATTGACTCCATAGAGATAAAAGGAGACATCGATTTGAAAATATCACATCCTGGACGTAATGGGGTTACTGCTTATTTTGAAATAGAGATAGATGGTAAAATAACTAGCGTACTATATGAATTGGATAAGAACTTTGATTTAACTTCTAGCGCCTATTTTCAAATAAATGAAAAAAATATAAATGAGAGGGTGACTATTCCCAAAGTCGAAGAAGAGCGCCTATTAAAGATTGTTCAAAAAGAGCTTGATGGCTTCATGAAAAAGATATATCAGACTTTGTATGGATAGTTTGCCAGAGAAAGTAGCTTCTTGCTCAACGCAATGCTGTATGAACAACGGGGTGTGTTGAGGGATTTTACTAGAAAAAGATACCGTAGATGAGATACAAAAAAATTACCCAAGTACTTATAATTTCATTCGAAATATTGAAACAGGGAATCAAGAGTTGACAGAGATGAGGTGATTAGATGAAGAAGAGAAAATTTGTAATTTTTTCGTTGCTAATAGTTCTATTATTATCTTTCTCTGGTTTTCAGTACTATAAATATCAGAGAGTTCATAATATTTTTGATGAAATATACTACGAAGAAAGTGATTATCACAATTATACATTTCTCTGGAAAGGACGAGCTTTTTATAAGTTAAAAAGTTTAAAATTTGTGGACAACGATTCTCAAGAAATTTCTATTCATTCTATTGATTATAAAAGTGTAGATTTACCAAATACTATTCAATCTCTAGGTTATTATTTTTAATTTGGATTTCAGGAGATGACGAAAGTTGGGATAGAGATGCGTTTGAAACTGCCAGATACAGAGACAACTATAAATATAGAGTACCTGTACGATGTAAACAATCAGCAATTTAGAACGGTTTATGTGGTACTATGATGATGAGAGTACAGGATATTTTCATCAGTCTCAAGTAGAGGACTTTCTTGCAAAACACAGTAAGACTGTTGATGAGATTCGCAAGGAATCAGATAATGTACTCCTTAATAAAGTCCTTAAAGACTGGACCACTATCTACTCTAGTCGTTTTAGCCCCGATAATTGGGGAGAAGTGACAGTTAAGGATATATGGAGAACAGAATAACAAACGGAACGGCGAGGCAATGGTTTTATAAATGCAGGTTGCCATGACAGAGTTCTTAAGAACATTTTATTTTATTCGATAGCTTTGGTCTGCTTTCTTTTGGTGTGACGAAAGAAACTCCCTATACTATCACCATCACCAATGTAGACGACAAGCCAGCTTACTTTGAAGCTCAAGTGGTGGATCGGTAGATTTAGGAACCGTAAACTAGGCCTCAGTTGTTGTAATTGTTTGGTAAAGGAGACTTATTTGCTTTGAAAGTAACAATCAGCTTGTTTCTTTCGAATATGCAAGAGAGGCTCTAGTGGCGAATACTAGTCAAAATGTCAAAAAAGATTTAGATAAACCTAATCCCGCAGTTGGAGAGTAAAATGTTAAAAAGAATAAGAAACTATTATAAAAACAAACCAACTCAAGCTGTCCTAATGCTCATAGTTCTTATTTGGTCAGTATATGAGATTGGTGCGACCAGCTTGGCAAGTAACTCGGCATTAACTAAGGAATTCATGCATAGTCGGTATGTTATAGTTTGGCCAATGGTAGATAAGAAAATGAAATTATACCATTATGCGGAAGAATGGACTAATGACGTTTTAGTTGGAATGATGCATTTAGACTATGGAAATATAAGAATAACTAGTTTTCCTAAAAAATGGGAGAGTGAAGCTGAAGTTTACTATACGCTGTCTCAGGATGAGTATGCTGATAGAGTATATTTTTTCTTAGACGAGCCAATTTCCAAAGCCTATATCAGCAGATTAGAACAAAATTATTATTTGATTTCAAAGAATGCAGTTGCTATTAAAGAGGAAACAGGTAAAACGGTTGAACAGTTAGTTCAAGAAGTGGGGAATGCAAGGAAAACCTTCTTATCAGTTCTTGGAAAGATGAAAATCCTTCGTTTGGTTTATTTGATTCTTCGTATGATAGTATTGTTGCAGTGTATCAGGTGGTCGGGTCAGCGTAGAAAAAGGAAAGAGAACGAAATTTTGCAGAATAGATAGAGCTCCCAAAAGGTATGATGATAAAGAGCTTCCAAACAATCAAAAAGATATTCATTTGGTAAAGAATGGGATTGTTGTCAGCTACCAAGGGGAGAAAGTTTTTTATGTAACCAATAACAAGTCCTACACGATCACCATCACCAATGTAGACGACAAACCGGCGCACTTTGAAGCTCAAGTGGTGGATAGGTAAAATTTCAGCTCTCAAATGAGGGCTTTTTTAGATACAAGTTTCAAAAAAGAAGCAAATATGATATACTAAAGAACGAATATTCTATTAGAATTAGGACAAGCAATATGAAACAAACGATTATTCTTTTATACGGTGGGCGTAGTGCAGAGCGTGAAGTCTCTGTCCTTTCAGCTGAAAGTGTGATGCGTGTGGTCAACTACGATCGTTTCACAGTCAAGACTTTCTTCATCAGCCAATCAGGTGACTTTATCAAAACGCAAGAATTTAGCCAGACTCCAGGTCAAGAGGATCGTCTCATGACCAATGAGACCATTGACTGGGACAAGAAAATCGCGCAAAGTGCCATCTATGAAGAAGGTGCAGTGGTCTTTCCAGTTCTTCATGGTCCGATGGGAGAAGATGGCTCTGTTCAAGGATTCCTTGAAGTTTTGAAAATGCCTTATGTCGGTTGCAATATCTTGTCATCAAGTCTTGCCATGGATAAAATCACGACCAAGCGTGTGTTAGAATCTGTCGGGATCGCTCAAGTTCCTTATGTGGCCATTGTCGAAGGAGATGATGTGACTTCTAAAATCGCTGAAGTTGAAGAAAAACTGACTTATCCAGTCTTCACGAAGCCGTCAAACATGGGTTCCAGTGTCGGTATTTCTAAGTCTGAAAACCAAGAAGAACTCCGCCAAGCTCTAGAACTTGCCTTCCAATATGACAGCCGTGTCTTGGTAGAGCAAGGGGTAAATGCCCGTGAAATCGAGGTTGGTCTCTTGGGCAACTACGAAGTGAAGAGCACGCTTCCTGGTGAAGTGGTCAAGGATGTTGCCTTTTATGACTACGATGCCAAATATATCGATAACAAGATTACCATGGACATCCCAGCCAAGATTAGTGATGATGTAGTAGCTGTCATGCGTCATAATGCAGAAACAGCCTTCCGTGCAATCGGTGGCCTCGGTCTGTCTCGTTGTGATTTCTTCTATACCGATAAGGGCGAGATTTTCCTAAATGAGCTCAATACCATGCCAGGTTTTACCCAGTGGTCTATGTATCCACTGCTTTGGGACAATATGGGGTTCAGCTACCCAGAACTAATCGAGCATTTGGTTGACCTTGCTAAGGAAAGCTTTGACAAGCGCGAAGCGCATTTGCTATAAAAATGAAAGAAGGGGTAGAAGTCAGAACGATCACTGCATGGTGACTAGAGTTCTTGGACTTCAACCCTTTTTAAAGGAGTAGAAATGAAATTAACAATCCATGAAGTGGCCCAAGTTGTAGGAGCTAAAAATGACGTTAGTCTTTTTGCGGACGTTCAGTTAGAAAAGGCTGAGTTTGACAGTCGTTTGATTGGGACAGGTGATTTGTTTGTGCCACTTAAAGGTGCGCGTGACGGTCACGACTTTATCGAAACAGCTTTTGAAAATGGTGCAGTAGTAACCTTGTCTGAGAAAGAGGTTGCAAATCATCCCTACATTCTAGTAGACGACGTTTTGACTGCCTTTCAAACCCTTGCAGCCTACTATCTTGAAAAAACGGCAGTTGATGTCTTTGCAGTAACGGGTTCAAATGGCAAGACGACGACCAAGGATATGTTGGCGCATTTACTGTCAACAACCTACAAGACCTACAAAACGCAAGGCAATTACAATAACGAGATTGGTCTTCCCTATACGGTTCTCCATATGCCTGAGGAGACTGAAAAGTTGGTCTTGGAGATGGGGCAGGATCACTTGGGAGATATCCATCTCTTGTCTGAATTAGCTCATCCAAAAACAGCCATTGTGACCTTGGTTGGAGAGGCTCATTTGGCCTTTTTCAAAGACCGTTCGGAGATTGCTAAAGGGAAGATGCAAATTGCTGATGGTATGGCACCAGGTTCTTTGCTTTTGGCACCAGCTGACCCGATTGTAGAGGACTACTTGCCTACAGATAAAAAAGTGGTCCGTTTTGGGCCAGGAGCTGAGTTAGAAATCACGGACTTGATTGAGCGCAAGGATAGTCTGACCTTTAAGGCTAATTTTTTGGAACAAGCCCTCGATTTGCCAGTGACAGGTAAGTACAATGCCACCAATGCTATGATTGCTGCTTATGTGGCTCTACAAGAAGGAGTGCCAGAGGAGCAAATTCATCAGGCCTTCCAGAACCTAGAATTGACCCGCAATCGTACTGAGTGGAAGAAAGCAGCCAATGGAGCAGATATTCTGTCTGACGTATACAATGCCAATCCAACTGCTATGAAGTTGATTTTGGAGACATTCTCTGCCATTCCAGCCAACGAAGGAGGCAAGAAAATCGCAGTCTTGGCAGACATGAAGGAACTCGGCGACCAGTCAGTCCAACTCCATAACCAGATGATTTTAAGCCTATCGCCAGATGTGCTGGATACCGTTATTTTCTATGGAGAAGACATTGCCGAATTAAGCCAACTTGCTAGTCAAATGTTCCCAATCGGTCACGTTTTCTACTTCAAGAAAACAGCTGACGAGGACCAATTTGAAAACCTAGTCAAGCAGGTTAAGGAAAGCCTTGGAGCCAATGACCAAATTTTGCTCAAAGGATCGAACTCCATGAATCTAGCCAAGCTGGTAGAAAGTTTAGAAAATGAATGCAAGTGATTTTACCAAGTATCTGCAAAGAATGCTAGCCATTACGGATACTGGATTAACCTTTACAAAAGATCCGTTTGACCGTGAGCGCTACGAGGACTTGCGAATCCTGTTATCTGAAATGTTGAATCAGGTATCAGACCTCGATGCAGAAGAAGTTGCAGAAGTCTTGAAACCAACTTCCGCTTATGCAACTCCTCTGATGGACGTCCGTGCTTGGATTGTTGAGGATGAAAAAGTCTGTTTAGTTAGAGGAAAAGGAGAGGATAGTTGGGCTTTGCCAGGTGGTTTTGGTGAAGTCGGCTACTCTCCAACCGAAAATATTCTCAAAGAAATTGAAGAAGAAACCGGTTTTACAGCAAAAGCTGAAAGGTTACTTGCAGTTTTTGATACCAATCGTTTCCAACTACAGAGCAAACAATATGCAAAGTTTGTCTTTGAATGCCAACTTCTTGATGGACAATTTCAAGAGAATCAAGAAATTGCTGAGCTTCAATTTTTTGCCATTGACCAATTGCCAGTTTTATCTGAAAAACGCATCACCAAGGAGCAAATGGAGATTCTTTGGCAAGTTTATAAAGGACAAAGAGACCAATATGTTGATTAGTTTATGCTAGAGAAGTTGACAAATCAAAAAAGGGTATCTACAAGGTGCATTTCTGCAATACAAATGATATAATAGGTTGCGAATTTAAGACTCAAGTATTCTATGCATGGCATAGAATCAAGTTTTTTCAAAAAATTTAAAAGCTGGGGGGAGTGAATTTTTTTTACTGCCTCTAGCTAGATGAACGAGGAATAGAATATGAATTTGTGGGATAAATTATTTACCACACAGATATCAGAACCGCCCCAGTTTGAACTTCACTGGTACATTGGTTTGTTATGTTTATTGGCTCTTACTTTTTATGCTTCTTATCGTTTTCGCGACAAAGTTGCTTACCAGCGTTTTATTCAGATTCTTCAGTCTGTTCAACTGATTGTTCTGTATAGCTGGTATTGGGGGAATCTCATGCCTCTGTCAGAAAGTTTGCCCTTCTATCATTGCCGTATCGCCATGTTTGTGATGCTCTTAATTCCAGGGACATCCAAGTACAAACAGTACTTTGCCCTTTTAGGAACTTTTGGAGCAACAGCAGCACTGGCTTACCCACTCTTTGATCCCTACCCATTTCCACACGTGACCATTTTGTCCTTCATTATCGGACATGTTGCCCTTTTAGGAAATGCGCTCCTATACTTGTTTAGAAACTATCAACCTTCCCTTCTCGATTTGAAGAATGTGGTGGTGATTACCTTCGCCTTAAATGGCTTGATATGGGTTGTCAACTTAGTTGTAGGTGGAGATTATGGATTTTTAAACAAACCACCACTTGTTGGAAGCTTCGGCCAGCCCTTAAATTATCTCATTGTTTCGACTGTTATCGTGATAGCAATTCGCTTAACAGGGAAATTAGTAGAAAATTTTTTACAACAAAAATCGGAAGAATTTATTCAAGAGAAGATCTAAAATGATCTTCTCTTTTTTGGATTTTTAAGAAACAAAAAAGAAATTGTGAACGTTAACTTCAAATAATCTCTTAGAAGAAGAATTTTTCTAGAATTTTCTCAAAAAACATGCAGGAATTTTATCAAAAACTAAGCACGATTGGATTTTTTGTGTTATAATATTCTTTGAATAGCTATGCCCAAACATAGTTATTAAATAGAAGTGAGAAACTTGGAAGACAGAGAGGATGCGATGTAATGACTAGAGATGGTTTTTTTACAGGCTTAGATATCGGAACTAGCTCGATTAAAGTGCTAGTAGCTGAGCATAGAGATGGCGAAGTAAATGTAATTGGTGTTAGCAATGCCAAAAGTAAAGGTGTAAAAGACGGAATTATTGTTGATATTGAAGCAGCTGCTTCAGCGATCAAATCCGCAATCACACAGGCAGAAGAGAAAGCTGGTATTTCTATTAAGTCTGTTAACGTTGGCCTTCCAGCAAACCTCTTGCAGGTTGAACCAACACAAGGAATGATTCCTGTAACTTCAGATACCAAAGAAATCACAGATCAAGATGTTGAAAATGTTGTCAAATCAGCTTTGACAAAGAGCATGACTCCTGACCGTGAAGTGATTACCTTTATTCCAGAAGAATTCATCGTGGATGGATTCCAAGGCATCCGTGACCCTCGTGGTATGATGGGTGTCCGCTTGGAAATGCGTGGTCTGCTTTACACAGGTCCTCGTACGATTCTACACAATCTTCGCAAGACGGTTGAGCGTGTAGGTATTCATGTTGATAACGTGATTATTTCACCTTTGGCAATCGTGAACTCCGTTCTCAATGAAGGTGAACGTGAATTTGGTGCAACTGTCATTGACATGGGTGGAGGTCAGACTACTGTAGCGACTATTCGCAACCAAGAATTGCAGTTCACTAACATCTACCAAGAAGGTGGAGATTACGTTACTAAAGACATTTCTAAAGTCTTGAAAACATCTCAAAAAATTGCAGAAAGTTTGAAACTGAACTATGGTGAAGCTTACGTTCCACTTGCAAGTAACGAAACTTTCCAAGTTGAAGTAATTGGTGAAGTAGAACCTGTTGAAGTAACAGAAAGCTACTTGGCAGAAATTATCTCAGCACGTATCAAACATATCTTTGACCAAATCAAACAAGAGTTGGAAAGAAGACACTTGTTAGATTTACCTGGAGGTATCGTCCTTATCGGTGGAAATGCAATTTTGCCAGGAATTGTTGAATTAGCCCAAGAAGTATTTGGTGTTCGCGTAAAACTTTATGTACCAAATCAAGTTGGAATTCGCAACCCTGCATTTGCGCACGTGATTAGCTTGTCTGAGTTTGCTGGTAAATTGACTGAAGTCAATCTTCTTGCTCAAAAAGCAGTTAAAGGAGATGAATTCCTTCGTCAAAAACCAATCAACTTTGGCATTCCAAATCAACGTTTGAATCCAGTAGCGCAACCAAGTCCAGCACAAGCAGCTCCAGCTGAAACTGTGCAGGAAGCTCCAGTTGCTCCCAAGGAAGAATTCCAAGCAAGTTCTCAAAGTAAACCGAAGCTAACAGAACGTTTCCGTGGTTTGATCGGAAGCATGTTTGATGAATAAAAGAGGATAAGAAATTATGACATTTTCATTTGATACAGCAGCAGCTCAAGGCGCAGTTATTAAGGTAATTGGTGTCGGTGGTGGTGGTGGTAACGCCATCAACCGCATGGTTGACGAAGGTGTTGCTGGTGTAGAATTTATCGCAGCCAACACTGATGTACAAGCCCTTAGCAGTACGAAAGCAGAAACAGTTATCCAACTTGGTCCAAAATTGACTCGTGGTTTGGGTGCTGGAGGTCGTCCGGAAGTTGGACGTAAAGCTGCAGAAGAAAGTGAAGAAGCTTTGACGGAAGCTATCACTGGAGCAGACATGGTCTTTATCACTGCAGGTATGGGTGGTGGATCTGGTACAGGTGCAGCCCCTGTTATTGCACGTATCGCTAAAGATCTTGGTGCTCTTACAGTTGGTGTTGTGACACGTCCTTTCGGATTTGAAGGAAGCAAACGTGGCCAGTACGCTGTAGAAGGAATCAACGAACTTCGCGAGCACGTTGATACTTTGTTGATTATCTCTAATAACAACTTGCTTGAAATTGTTGATAAGAAAACGCCACTTCTTGAAGCTCTTAGCGAAGCAGATAACGTTCTTCGCCAAGGTGTTCAAGGGATCACTGACTTGATCACGAACCCAGGATTGATTAACCTTGACTTTGCTGATGTGAAAACTGTAATGGCAAATAAAGGAAATGCCCTTATGGGTATCGGTATCGGTAGTGGTGAAGAACGCGTTGTTGAAGCCGCTCGTAAAGCTATTTACTCTCCACTTCTTG
Source organism: Streptococcus sp. 27098_8_70 (assembly GCF_041432215.1). Taxonomy (GTDB): domain Bacteria; phylum Bacillota; class Bacilli; order Lactobacillales; family Streptococcaceae; genus Streptococcus; species Streptococcus oralis_CP. The sequence goes on along the minus strand of NZ_JAPVZD010000003.1, from coordinate 9,115 downwards.
AAACAACTATTGATGGTGCAGAGGATGTCATCGTCAACGTTACTGGTGGTCTTGACTTGACTTTGATTGAAGCAGAAGAAGCTTCAGAAATTGTCAACCAAGCAGCTGGTCAAGGTGTAAACATCTGGCTTGGAACATCAATTGACGAAAGCATGAAGGATGAAATCCGTGTTACTGTTGTAGCGACAGGTGTTCGTCAAGAGCGCGTGGAAAAAGTAGTTGGAGCTCGTAACAACCAACCAGTTGGACGTCCATCAACTAAAGCGCCACAAGCACACACATTTGACCGTCAATTCGACTTGGAAGAGACAGCAGAATTGCCTAAATCAAGCCCACGTCGTTTTGAAACAAACCAAGCCTCTGCTTTTGGAGACTGGGACTTGCGTCGTGAGTCAATTGTTCGCCAAACAGATCCAGTTGTTTCACCAGTAGAACGCTTCGAAACACCAGTTTCACAAGATGAAGATGAATTGGATACACCTCCATTCTTCAAAAATCGTTAATCAATGAATTTGAAAAAAAATACTGAATTAGTTTTTCAGCAAATAGCTGATGCTAGTCAAGAAGCCAACCGTGCTCTAGATGCTGTTTCAGTAATCGCAGTGACAAAGTATGTAGATGTACAAACAGCGGAAGCCTTGCTTCCGCTTGGTGTCCGTCATATAGGTGAAAATCGAGTCGATAAATTTTTAGAAAAATATCAGGCCTTGAAAGATTACCCAGTTACTTGGCATTTAATAGGAACACTACAGAGACGGAAAGTGAAAGAAGTAATCCCATATGTGGATTACTTTCATGCTTTAGACTCCTTAAAGTTAGCCCAGGAAATTCAAAAGAGAACAGATCATGTTATCAAGTGTTTCTTGCAGGTCAATATTTCTGGGGAAGAAAGCAAGCATGGGTTTTCAAAAGAAGAATTGCTAGAACTTTTGCCAGAATTGGCTGAGTTAGATCAGATTGAGTATGTTGGTTTAATGACCATGGCTCCTTTTGAGGCAGACAGTGATGAATTGAAAGAAATTTTCAAGGATACGCAGGCTCTGCAAGCAGAAATTAGAGAAAAACAAATCCCTAATATGCCGATGACAGAGCTAAGCATGGGAATGAGTCGTGATTTTAAAGAAGCGATTCAGTTCGGCTCAACCTTTGTTCGAATCGGTACAGCATTTTTTAAATAGGAGAGAGCTATGTCTTTAAAAGATAGATTCGATAAATTTATAGATTATTTTACAGAAGACGGAGAAGAAACGACTAACTACCAGACTCAACAAGAGGAAACAGTTAGCCCAGCCATCTCATCTTCTAAAGAATTACCAGCACCTGCTCAGTCAGGATCAGCTAAAGATGCAAATATCACTCGTCTTCATGCGCGACAGCAAGAATTGGCAATGCAAAGCCATCGTTCAGATGAGAAAGTGACAATTGATGTTCGCTATCCAAGAAAATATGAAGATGCAACTGAAATTGTAGATTTGTTGGCTGGAAATGAAAGTATTTTGATTGATTTCCAATATATGACAGAGGTTCAAGCCCGTCGTTGCCTTGATTACTTGGATGGAGCCCGTCATGTCTTGGCTGGAAATATGAAAAAAGTTGCGAGTACGATGTATCTATTGACGCCTGTCAATGTTGTCGTGAATATTGAAGATATCAAGCTTCCAGATGAATCACAAAGCGCTGAGTTTGGTTTTGATATTAAACGAAATAGAGCAAGATAATGATTTTCTTAATTCGTTTAATCCAAAATGCGGTTAGCATTTATTCCATCATTCTCGTTGCATTTGCTCTTCTTTCATGGTTTCCAAATGCCTATGAAAGCCAGCTAGGTCGCTTAGTTATCAGACTTGCTCGCCCAGTTATTGAGCCCCTTCGTAAGCTCAATCTACAATTTGCTGGTCTTGATTTTACGGTTTGGGCAGCGCTGATTCTGATTCAGTTTGTTGGAAATCTCTTAACACGACTAGTCTTATTACTATGACAGCAAATCGAGCCATTTATCAGCATTTTTCCCAAGATGATATTCCCTTTATTGATAAGGGGTTAGAGTGGATCAAGCGGGTAGAAGATACCTATGCACCGGTACTTACTCCTTTTATCAATCCCCATCAGGAACAGATTTTGAGGGTACTAGCTGGGACATATGGACTGGGTTGCCAAAGTAGTGGTGATTTTCTTCCGACAGAGTCGGTTCGAGTTCTTCTCTATCCAGATTACTTTGAACCGGAGATATCAGACTTTGAAATGGCCTTGTTGGAAATTTGCTATCCGAGTAAGTTTGAGCAACTGAGTCATGGAAAAATATTGGGAACAATTATCAACCAACTAGGAATTGACCGTAAATTATTTGGTGATATCTTGGTAGATGAAAAGAGAGCACAGATTTTTGTCAATCGTGATTTCATTCCTCTTTTTCAGGATGGAATAAGAAAGATTGGCAGACTTCCTGTATCGCTGGAGGAACGTCCTTTTACCGATAGGATTTTGTCTAAAATTGATTATAGAGAACGAGAAATTTTAGTTTCGAGTTTTCGATTGGATGCCCTCTTATCAAGTGCCTTGAAATTATCTAGAAACCAAGCTAGTCAACTGATAGAGAAAAAATCTGTCCAGGTAAATTATCATGTGGTTGAAAAATCTGATTACCAGGTTGCAGTTGGGGATTTGATCAGTGTGAGAAAGTTTGGTCGTTTGAAAGTTGTCAAAGACAATGGTCAGACCAAAAAGGATAAGAAAAAACTAACAGTCAGGCTACTTTTAAGCAAGTGAGAAAAAATATGTCGATTACACCACAAGAAATAAGTGATAAAGCTTTCTCAAGAACATTCAGAGGCTACAATCAGGAAGAAGTTGACCTATTTCTAGATAAGATTTACTTTGAATTAGAGGAGATGATTCGATACAAAGATGAAACTGAACTCTATATCAAAAAACTAGAAGAACGTCTTTCCTATTATACGAATGATATTCCTAAGAGAACAGTAACAAGCGAGCAAGAACCAGAAGCAATTAATGATTCTATTTTTTATTAAGTAAGTGAGGAAAAGTATGCCAATTACATCGTTAGAAATTAAAGATAAAACCTTTGGTACAAGATTTAGAGGTTTTGATCCAGAAGAAGTAGACGAGTTTCTGGATATCGTTGTTCGTGACTACGAAGACTTGGTTCGTAGCAATCACGATAAAGAGACACACATCAAGAGTTTGGAAGAACGTTTGTCTTACTTTGATGAGATGAAGGATTCCTTGAGTCAGTCAGTTTTGATTGCTCAAGATACAGCGGAGCGTGTTAAACAAGCTGCTCAAGAACGTTCAAACAATATTATTCAACAAGCTGAACAAGATGCTCAGCGTTTGCTTGAAGAAGCGAAATACAAGGCAAATGAAATTCTCCGTCAGGCTACAGATAATGCGAAGAGAGTGGCTGTTGAGACAGAAGAGTTGAAGAATAAGAGCCGTGTATTCCATCAACGCCTCAAGTCTACGATTGAAAGTCAATTGGCTATTGTCGAGTCATCTGATTGGGAAGATATTCTTCGCCCAACAGCTACTTACCTTCAGACAAGTGATGAAGCCTTTAAAGAAGTGGTGGGTGAAGTTCTTGGTGAAACTGTATCTTTACAACCAGAGGAAGAGCCTATTGATATGACTCGTCAATTCACACCAGAAGAGGTTGCTGAATTGCAAGCTCGTATCGAGGCTGGTAACAAAGAATTAGCTGAGTTTGAAGCTCAACAAAACCAACAGACAGAAGAAAGTGACCAGCATGAAGAGTCAGTTGAAGTAGAAGCTACTGCGGCAACTGAGAACGATGCAAATAAAGAATCTGTTCTTATCCTATAAAAAATGTGAGAACAAGATCCAACCAACTATATTTTCAGCGAGCGGGAGATGGTGAGAGTCCTGCAATCCCTAGTGGTTAGATTATCCTCTCAAGCAATCCAGTCCGAAAACAGTAAGACTAGACGTCCCCCACGTTACGGGAAAAGAGGAAAAGAGACCCTGTCTTTTTTCGAACAAAGGTGGTACCACGATTTTCGTCCTTTTTGCGAATCGTGGTTTTTATTTTGTCAATTTAAATTAAAGGAGTAACAATGAAACTTAAAGAAACCCTCAATCTAGGGAAAACAGACTTTCCAATGCGTGCTGGTCTTCCAACCAAAGAACCAGTTTGGCAAAAAGAATGGGAAGAAGCAAAACTTTACCAACGTCGTCAAGAATTGAACCAAGGAAAACCACATTTCACCTTGCATGATGGACCTCCGTATGCAAACGGAAATATCCACGTTGGACATGCCATGAACAAGATTTCTAAAGATATTATTGTTCGTTCTAAGTCTATGTCTGGATTTTACGCTCCTTACATCCCAGGTTGGGATACACATGGATTGCCAATCGAGCAAGTCTTGGCTAAACAGGGCGTTAAACGCAAAGAAATGGACTTGGTTGAGTACTTGAAACTTTGCCGCGAGTACGCTCTTTCTCAAGTAGATAAACAACGTGAAGACTTTAAACGATTGGGTGTTTCTGGCGACTGGGAAAATCCTTATGTGACTTTGACTCCGGACTATGAAGCGGCTCAGATCCGTGTCTTCGGAGAAATGGCTAAGAAAGGCTACATCTACCGTGGTGCCAAGCCAGTTTACTGGTCTTGGTCATCTGAATCAGCTCTTGCTGAAGCGGAAATTGAATACCATGACTTGCTTTCAACTTCCCTTTACTATGCTAACCGCGTCAAAGACGGAAAAGGTGTCCTAGATGCAGATACTTACATCGTTGTATGGACAACAACTCCTTTTACCATCACAGCATCTCGTGGTTTGACAGTTGGAGCAGATATTGACTACGTAGTCGTTCAACCAGCTGGTGAATCTCGTAAGTTTGTAGTTGCTTCAGAATTGTTGAACAGTTTGTCTGAGAAATTTGGTTGGGCGGATGTTCAAGTCTTGGCGACCTACCGTGGTCAAGAATTGAATCACATTGTGACAGTCCACCCATGGGATACAGCTGTAGATGAGTTGGTGATCCTTGGTGACCACGTTACGACTGACTCTGGTACTGGTATTGTCCATACAGCCCCTGGTTTTGGTGAGGACGACTACAATGTCGGTGTTGCCAACGGCCTTGAAGTTGCTGTAACAGTTAACGAACGCGGTATTATGATGGCCAATGCTGGCTCTGACTTTGAAGGTCAATTCTATGACAAAGTTGTACCAACTGTTATCGAAAAACTAGGCGATTTACTCCTTGCTCAGGAAGAAATTTCTCACTCATATCCATTTGACTGGCGTACGAAAAAACCGATCATCTGGCGTGCAGTACCACAGTGGTTTGCCTCTGTATCTAAATTCCGCCAAGAAATCTTGGATGAAATTGAAAAAGTGAAGTTCCACTCAGAATGGGGTAAAATTCGTCTTTACAATATGATTCGTGACCGTGGTGACTGGGTTATCTCTCGTCAACGTGCTTGGGGAGTTCCCCTTCCTATCTTCTATGCTGAAGACGGAACGCCAATCATGACTGCTGAGACTATTGAACATGTAGCTCAACTCTTTGAGGAACACGGTTCTATCATCTGGTGGGAACGTGATGCTAAGGACCTCTTGCCAGAAGGATTTACTCATCCAGGTTCACCAAATGGCGAGTTCAAGAAAGAAACAGATATCATGGACGTATGGTTTGACTCAGGTTCATCATGGAATGGAGTAGTGGTCAACCGTCCAGAACTCAAATATCCAGCAGATCTTTACCTTGAAGGTTCTGACCAGTACCGTGGTTGGTTCAACTCATCACTTATCACATCTGTTGCTAACCATGGCGTTGCTCCTTACAAACAAATCTTGTCACAAGGTTTTGCCCTTGATGGTAAAGGTGAGAAGATGTCTAAATCTCTTGGGAATACCATTGCTCCAAGTGATGTTGAAAAACAATTTGGTGCGGAAATCTTGCGTCTCTGGGTAACAAGTGTTGACTCAAGCAACGACGTGCGTATCTCTATGGATATCTTGAGCCAAGTCTCTGAAACTTACCGTAAGATCCGGAACACTCTTCGCTTCTTGATTGCCAATACATCTGACTTTAACCCAGCTCAAGACGCAGTAGCTTACGATGAGCTTCGTTCTGTTGACAAGTACATGACCATTCGCTTTAACCAGCTTGTGAAAACGATTCGTGATGCTTATGCCAACTTTGAATTCTTGACAATCTACAAGGCCTTGGTGAACTTCATCAACGTTGATTTGTCAGCCTTCTACCTTGACTTCGCTAAAGACGTTGTTTACATCGAAGGTGCAAAATCACTCGAACGTCGTCAAATGCAGACAGTCTTCTATGACATTCTTGTCAAAATCACCAAACTCTTGACACCAATCCTTCCTCACACAGCAGAGGAAATCTGGTCATATCTTGAGTTTGAAGCTGAAGACTTCGTTCAATTGTCTGAATTACCAGAAGCTGAAACTTTTGCCAACCAAGAAGAAATCTTGGATACATGGTCAGCCTTCATGGATTTCCGTGGACAAGCTCAAAAAGCCTTGGAAGAAGCACGTAATGCCAAAGTTATCGGGAAATCACTCGAAGCCCACTTGACAGTTTATCCAAACGAAGTGGTGAAAACTCTTCTTGGAGCAGTGGATAGCAATGTAGCTCAACTTTTGATCGTGTCAGAATTGACCATCGCTGAAGGTACAGCTCCAGAAGGCGCAGTTAGCTTTGAGGATGTTGCCTTTACAGTTGAACGCGCTGCAGGTGAAGTTTGTGACCGTTGCCGTCGTATCGACCCAACAACAGCAGAACGCAGCTACCATGCAGTCATCTGTGATCACTGTGCAAGCATCGTAGAAGAAAACTTTGCAGATGCAGTTGCAGAAGGATTTGAAGCCAAATAATCAGATTAGAAATATGTCTTCTCATAGTTTAAGGTGAGAGGAAAGGTAAAAGAGAGAAAGTCATTTCTCTCTTTTTTTGCTGGTAAAAGCTTAGGACAAAGATGTAGAAATTCAACATTTTTAAGGAAAGTTTTAAGTTGATTTTTTGAGATTTTTTAAAAAGAGGAGTCGTTTTTCGGTACTTTTAAAAAGCATGTGTTGCTTCTAAAAATCGCGACAAATAATTTGAATAATCAAGTGAAATCAGGTAGAATAGAAAGGATTGAATAATATATTGAAAAGGAAATCTTTAGAATGACACATCAGTTTTATGGAGAAAAACGACAGCGCTTTTCTTTCCGGAAGTTGTCCGTTGGGCTCGTTTCGGCGACTATTGGAAGCTTCTTTTTGAGTGGGCAAATAACTGGGGACTTGACTTCTGTAAAGGCAGCAGAAATTCAAAGTCAGCAGTCTGCTCATGTCAAATACCACTACGTAGTGGAGTCTGAATTGACGGAGGCAGAGAAGAGTGCCTTGATAAGGGAGATTCCAAAGCATGTTGAGGATGCTTCAGAGACCTATTACTTAGTTTATCGTCCGACTACTCAAGGGGATTCATCTGGAGTATTGCCTAAGACAGGTCACTCCGGCCTTTGGGAATCAACTTTTACAGCGATGGGTCTTGCATTACTAGTGCTTGTAGTAGTTAGAGGCAGAAATGGGAAGAGGTATTTATCTTCTATCTTGTTGGTAACTGGAATGGGATCCATACTGCTATCTCCAACAGTCTTAGCAGTGACGAATATCGAGCTCGCTGCATATAATCAAAGTCTTAACTTGGGTTTTGGAGATGCACTGCCAGCGCCATTGAAAATTGATGGTTACGACTATATCGGTTACTTAAAGAATGAAGAACAAAATGATAGTCATTTAGCTCATTCTGTTCAGAAGGAAAATCCGACACTTGACTTGGAGAAAGAGAAGGGAAGTGAACTTAAACCGAGTGAAACAAATCTTGATATGAAAGAGATTGTTTCAGATAAGGGGGATGCTTTAACTGAGGAAGAAAGAGAAGCTATAGCTGCTAAGGAGAGAGAGTCTGCTCGTCTAAGCACCGTTTATGACTTGCCAGAACTAAAAATTAGTGAGCAGGAGTCAGTTCAAGAACTTCCTTATCAGACAAAATACCAATATACCGATGAATTGGCTCAAGGGCAATCAAAAGTCATACAATCAGGTGTTCGAGGTCAACGTACAGTGGTGACTCGTCATTATCATGAGAATCAAGAAATCGTAAAAAGCGAAATGATTTCTGATCAAGTGACGCTTGAACCTGTTTCTGAAATTATTTTAGTTGGAACAGCTCCAACTAACTCGATACCAAAAGAAACTCCAGTTCATGAAGTTCCAGAATTGGCAGAATATGGCACAAGTCCTGAAACCTCTCCAATTCACGAAGTTCCAGAATTGACAGAATACGGAACCAGTCCCGAGACATCTCCAGTTCACGAAGTTCCAGAATTAGCAGAGTACGGAACTAGTCCTGAGACGTCTCCGGTTCGTGAGACTCCAGAACTGACAGAATATGGCACAAGTCCTGAAACATCTCCAGTTCACGAAGTTCCAGAATTGACAGAATATGGCACAAATTCTGAGACAGCCTCAGTTCAAGAGATTCCAGAATTGACGGAATATGGCACAACTCCAGAAACAGCCCCAGTTCACGAAGTTCCAGAATTGGCAGAGTATGGCACCAGTTCTGATACAGCTCCAGTTCAAGAGATTCCAGAACTGACAGAATATGGGACAAATCCTGATACAGCTCCTATTCATGAGAATTCTGAGTTGGAATTGACTACAAATGATGAGGTTAGAATAGAAAAGATTGATTTTTCTATTGACGAGCAATATACAGATGAGATTCCAGAAGGAAGTCGTCAAATCACAACTCCAGGAGTCCAAGGTGAGCGGACCATCAAGACTCGTGTTTACAGTTCCAATGGTCAAGTTGTCGACCGCCAAGAACTTTCGAATGAAGAAACCTTGGCTCCAGTAACGCAAATTGTCAAAGTCGGAACAGCTAAACCAAGCATGGTACCGAACGATCCACCGCAAGCAGACGCCCTGCCAGAGTATCCGTTGACATATACTGACGAAACTCGGGTTGAGAGAATTAACTTCACAATTCGTGAAGAAGAAACGGATGAATTGGTTCGAGATGCTCGTCAAATTGCGACTCCAGGAGTCCAAGG